>NZ_JBIWNY010000017.1:0-7608 GCF_044767465.1 Streptomyces sp. NPDC101237
CGGTGTGTCGCGGCCCGCCCCCCCCGCCCCCACCCACCCCCGCCCCCCCCCCCCGCCCCCGGCGCCCCCCGTGGGGGCCCGCCCGCCCCCCCCCCCCCCCGGGGGCCCCACGGCCGGTTCGTGCGTTCCGGGCGCGGACCGCGCGCCTCCGCCGCCCGGAGGGTGTCCCTCGAACGGCCGGAGTCCGGGCGGACCCGGCGGGGCGGCTCCGGCAGGGCACCTCATCAGGCACGACGCCGACCGCGCGGAAGGTGGCCGGTGACGGCGGGCGGCCGAGCGGTTGCAGCCCGGCACGGGTGATTTCACGGTGGGCAGCAAGATCCGATGCGCATCGAAAGGAACACCCATGCGTGCTCTGCCCGCACGGCGTCTCGCGTCCACCGCGCTCTGCGCCCTTCTTCTGGCCGGGATCACCGGGCCGGCGGCCGTTGCCGCCGGCCCGGCCCACGAGCGCGGCCACGCGAGGTCCCAGGCGCCCGTCCCCGGTGCCGACGCGCTGCTCGCCCAGGTCAAGTCGCTGGGCGACCTCGGAGCCGTGCTCAAGCCGGTCACCGACCTGCTCGACACCGTGCTCGCGGCGGACAACGGTCAGCTGACCCCCGATCAGGCCGGCCCGCTCGGCGACGCCGTGAAGGCGGCCATCGCCCAGGTGACGGCGGCGGCCCCGGCGGCCTCTCCCGCCGCCGCGGCCCCGAGCGCCCCGGCCCTGCCGTCGACGTCCGCCCTGCCCGCGGCCCCCGTTCGGGCCGCGTTCCCCGCGCCCGCCGCCGCCCAGGCCAAGGGCCTCGGCGGCGCCCCCGCCGCCAAGGACCTGACCGGCGACGCGCTGAAGGCGCTGCAGAGCGCGGTCGACGCCCTCCTCAAGGCCGCCACCTCCGGTGACCCGGCCCAGGTGCCGCCGGCCGCCACCGCCGTGGTGACCGGCCTGGTGAACCTGCTCGCCGCGATCCTGCTCGGCGGCGGCCTGCCCGCGCCCGACCTGCCGGGGCTGCCGAGCCTGCCCGCCGCGCCGAGCCTGCCGGCCACCCCGTCGCTGCCGGTGCCCACGGGCTGACGGCGCCCACCGGCCGACGGCCCGGACGGAGGGCTTCGGCGCAGGCGTCCTTCGGGGATCTCATATGTCTTCCGAGCACGGGGTTTCCGGCCCGCCGGGACATCGTTAGGCACGGCGTCAGAAACCCCTGGTGGCTTCGTTGCGTGGCTCGCGCCGCCGAAAGTCGCCGAAGAAAGGAACACGATGAAGTCCCTGAAGGCTGCCGCTGTCGTCGCCGGTTCCGTGGCTCTCGCCGGCTTCGCCGCGCCCGCGTTCGCCTCGAACAACGCCGACCTGACGCCCACCAGCCTCAACGGCGCGGTCGACACGATCACCAAGAGCCCGCTGACCCTGGACCAGGCCATGCCGCTGAAGCACCAGTCGGACGCCCTGAACACCGAGAACAAGGGTTCCGTGCTCCACAAGGTCAAGCGGACCACCGGCGCCGTCAACCAGCACAACCCGCTGCTCGGCGGTCTGCCGCTGCAGAGCTGACACCCGGCGGGACCGCTTCGGGGGACGCCGTGACGGCGTCCCTCGTTCGTGTGGCCGCGCCGCCGGCTGTCCGCCTAACGGGTGAGCGCGGGCCCGGACGCCCCGCGACCCGCCGATATGGTCGCGCGGTGACCTCAACCCCCAGCGACACCCGCCCCTTCCACCCCGCCGACCTCGGCACGGTCGCCGTGCTGGCCTGGAGCGGCGCGGGCCCTGACGGCAGCGACATGGCCTACCTGCTGGCCTACTCCCTCGGTGACGCGGCGGGCGGCGCGCAGGCCACCTCCGCCGCCGTCGAGGCGCTGCTGGAGAACAACGGGCTGCCGGTCGGCGGCGACCTCGTCGACGGCACCGCCCGGCCCAGCCTGCCGGTCACCCTGCTGGTCGAGTCCGGCACCGCCGTCCTCAACCTGGCCCCGCTCCACGCCCAGTGCCAGGCGCCCGAGGAGTGGCTCGCGGCCGTCGCCGAACGCGGCTACGCCTACCTGGTGTTCACCACCCGGCCCTGGCCCGCGGGCGAGCCCGGCAAGCCCGTCGAGGCCGACGCGCTCAAGGACTTCGCCGGAGCCGACGAGACCCTCACGGCCGCCGCGCACGTCGTGCTGCCCGCCCGCAGCCTGCGCGGCTGACGCCGGCGGTTCCCGCCCGCGCCCGGATGCCCGCGGACGTTCCTCGCCGAGTCCACCCGGACGCTCCCGCCGCCCCGCTCGCGGCGCCGGGCCGGAGGGCCGCGCGTCCGGTCGCGGTGGTGCGGCGTCCGGTTCCCGCGGTGCGGCCGGATGGCGGTGGGGCGGTGACCGGGAGGCGCCTTCGACGGTTAGCGGTGGCGACAGCGATCGGTGAACCGTACGAGGAGTGAGCATGGTCGTCGGAGTGGGCGGGATCGCGGTGGGCGCGGAGCCGGGGGCCGGGCGGCCCGACAGAGCCGGGGCGGGCGGACCCACGCGGCGCGAGGTGGCCCGCGGACTGCTCGCCTCCGGGGCCGCCCTGGCGCTCGCCCCGGTCGTCGCCGCCTCCGCCCCGGTGCCCCCGTCGGACGGACCGGCGGGCACCTCCTTCGACGAGACGTACCGGGGCCGCCGCATCCGCGGTGTCCTGGTGCCGGCGAGGGGCCGGGCCGCCGACGGGGACGAGTGGCAGGTCACCGTGGCGGGCCGGCCGCTGCACCTGATGCGGCGGGCCGACGGCACCTGGCTGAGCATGGTCGACCACTACAGCTCGTACCCGACCCCGCTGGCCGCGGCCAGGGCGGCCGTCGACGAGATCGGTCCCGGGCAGCGGCTGCGCGACCTGGCGCCGGGACCGATGGGCGGGGGGCATCAGCACATGGAGGCCGGCCATGGCGTACGTGCGTAAGGACGTCGGCAGGCTGACGGCCGGCGAGCGCAAACGGCTCGTCGACGCCTTCCTTGAGGTCAAACGGCGGGGCGAGTACGACGAGTTCGTGCGGATGCACATCGACCACTACACGGCCGACGGCGAGCGCGGACTGCGCACCGCCCACATGGCGCCCTCCTTCCTGCCCTGGCACCGCCGTTTCCTGCTGGAGATGGAGCGCGCCCTGCGCCGCGTGGACGGGTCGGTGACCGTGCCGTACTGGGACTGGACCAAGGACCGTACGGCGTCCTCCGTCCCGTGGACCAGGGACCTGCTGGGCGGGAACGGCCGGGCCCGGGACCAGCAGGTGACGACCGGGCCGTTCGCCTACGCGGCCGGGCACTGGACCATCAAGGAGGGCATCACCGACGGCGAGTTCCTCGCCCGCGACCTCGGGCGGGCCCGCGACCCGATCGCGCTGCCCACCAGGACCCAGCTCGCCCAGGCCCTCGACGACCCGGCGTACGACGTCGCCCCCTGGGACTCGACCGTCGGCCGGGGCTTCCGCAACAAGCTGGAGGGCTGGGGGGCGGGCAGCGGCAGCGCCTCGTGGCGCAACCACAACCGGGTGCACCGCTGGGTCGGCGGCGCGATGCTCGGCGGCGCCTCCGTCAACGACCCCGTCTTCTGGCTCCACCACGCCTTCGTCGACCTGCAGTGGGAGCGCTGGAGGGCCCGGCACCGGGGACAGCGCTACCTGCCGGCGGCCGCGCCCCGCCGCGGCGACCCGCAGTACGGCCGGGTCGTCGCCCGCGGCGAGAAGCTGCCGCCGTGGAACGACACCCCGGGATCGCTGGAGGACCTCAGCCGGATCTACCGGTACGCCTGAGACGTCCCGGACACGGGAAGGGCCCCGGCACCGAGGGTGCCGGGGCCCTTCCATGGTGGAGCCTCAGCTGCCGTAGCCGCCGTTCTTGCCGTCACCGGCCTTGAGGTGACCCTCGTTGGCGCAGGTGTTGCCGAACGCCGGGTTCAGCAGGCCGATCACGTCGATGGTGTTGCCGCACACGTTGACCGGGATGTTCACCGGGACCTGGATGACGTTGCCGGACAGCACGCCGGGCGAACCGACGGCCTCGCCGTTGGCACCCGCGTCGGCCAGGGCCAGGCCGGCCCCGCCGATCACCACAGCACCGGTGCCCAGGGCGACGACGGCGGCCTTCGCGATGCGAGACATCACGTTCTCCTTCTTGTTGCTCGGGGAGTGCGGCGGCAGACCAGCCGTCGCACTCCCCGTTCAACGCCACGGCCTGCGGCTGGTCACGCCGATCACGGAACGATCACTCCAAGGGCCCGGCCAGGGACGGCCGCCGTGGCGGGCGGCCGTCAGGAAGAGGGGGGCGTTCCGCGCCGTGCTGCCGTCACGTCTCGTGCGGCCGGCGTGGGGGAGACGGGCGCGGGCCTGAAGCGCGGCCGGTGCCGCCTCAGGCCGCCGCCAGCGTCGACCGGTACCAGCGTTCCGCGCGCCGGAAACAGCTCGCGAAGCCCGCGGCGGGCGGTTCGCCGAGGTCGGACCAGAGCGCGTCCGCCTCGAAGAAGTGGTCCGTGGTCAGGATGTCCAGGGTGTCGGGCGGGACGCCCTTCGCGGCGAGGATCGCCTTGGCGCCCTCGACGGTGAGGTTGTCGCGCGGCCAGGTGATCCCGGCGCACTCGGCGACCGCCCGCAGCGCGCTGGCCACGGTGACCGGCACGGGATGCGCGGCGTGGTAGATCCGCGAGGTCAGCGCGGCGTCCGGGGCGAGCGCCGTGGCGACCAGCAGCCGGGCCAGGTCCGGTGCGGTGATCACCGACGCCCGCGCCGGCCACCCGGCCACCACGCCGGGCAGGGCGCGCAGCAGCCGTGCCAGGTGGGGGCCGACCCACAGGTCGCCCTCGCCGAAGACCAGATGGGGGCGGAGCACCACACCGCCGGCGGCGAGGACGGCGTCCTCGGCCGCCGCGCGGGTGCGGGAGGTGACGGAGCCCGGGTTGCGGGCCAGTTCCTCGGGACGGGAGCCGCGGAAGGTGCCGCGGCCGTAGACGGAGGCGGTGCTGAGCTGGACGATCCGGCGTACCCCCGCGCGCCGGGCCTCGTCGACCAGCGCCGCCGTACCCCGCGCGTTGACGGCCTCGTTCGCTTCCGCGCTGCCGCCGATCTGCGAGGCGCAGTGCAGCAGTACGTCGACCCCGTCGCAGACCCCGCGCAGCGAGCCGGGGTCGGTCAGATCCGCGGCCACGGTCCGCACTCCGGAGCAGGAGCGGGACACGGACCTGCGGTGGGTCATGAGCCTGAGCTCGGCGCGCCGCAGCCGCGCCTCGTGCGTCACATGCGCCCCGACGAATCCGGACGCGCCGGTGATGAGGATGGTGGGCACGGGGACTCTCCCGGAAGGCGGTCGGGGTCAGCGGACACGGGGCCGCAGGACGAGTTCGGCGGTGAAGACCGTCTCCTCGCGCTGGCTGCCGCGCACCCGCACCAGCAGGTCGCCCGCGGTGCCGTACGGCTCGGGTTCGGCGGTGATCCAGCAGGGCGCGTCCAGCTCGGCGTACCGCACGAACTCGCTGCGCATGCCGAGCAGGAGCGCGCCCGGTGCCCTGGTGCGGGCGTGCGCGGCCTGCCGGGCGGCCTCCAGGAGGAACATGCCGGGTATGTGGTCCACGGGGTGGTCGAAGTAGGTCGGGTGCGCGGTGTCGACCCGCAGTTCCCAGCGGTCGCGGTCGCCCGGCGCGGGCTCGCCGAGGACCACGTGCAGGGGGCCGGCGTGGCCCACGAGCGCCGGGTCGAGGGCCGGCGGCGGGGTGCGGCCGGTGGTGGGGCGTTCGCCGCGCATCCGCCGGTACACGTCCGGGCTCATGCAGCGGAACGCGGCCGAGGCGGTGGCCCGGGCGCCGTTCTCGCGGACCACCGTGACGTCGTAGCGCATCTCCCGCAGTCGGCCCGCGCGGCGGACGACGTCGCGGCAGACGGTGTGCATCCGGACGTCGGTGGGGGTCGCGTCCGCCACGAGCAGCTCCGGGTCCGTGGTCACGGACATGTCAGACATGAGGAACTGGTGGCCGAACGGCACGTCGAACTCGGCGTGGGCGAGCAGGGAGCCGATCTGACGCACGGACTCGATCAGCAGCATGGGGTCCTGGTAGCCCCGGACCGGGGCGAACAGGGCGTGGCAGCGGGGCCATTGGGCCCGGACGACGAAAGAGGCGTCGTCGTCGGCGGCGCGGGCGCCGTCCCGGGCGGTCGGCTCGTCGGGCTCCCACCCGGTGAGCAGAACTTCGGAAACCGCCGCGCGATGGACATACTCCCGCGGCACAGTGGTGGTCAGTGCGGGCAGCAGGGGCTTGGGCGCGGAACCACGGTCGGTGAGGTGCGGCATGTGCAGCGCTCCTGTCGGTATGACGGAAGGGGGCAACAGGCCGTACGTCGGCAGCTACCCCCCGTGGCCGACGTTCTAGCCACAAGATACAGACAGGTCGGTCCGGTTTCGCAAGGCCTGAGTGAATTTCTTGGCTCAGTTGGGACGTTTGCCCAGAGGGCTCTTCCTTGATCATGACTGATTTGCCGGACTTGCCGATGTAAAGGCTGGGGGTCGGTATGGTTTCCGGGGCGGGCATAGTCCTTGGACAAGTCTTTCTTCAGGGTTCATGTGCGGAGCCTGGCCTACCACTTGTCCGGTAATCCGACGAAATTGCAGCTCACGATGGTGTGGAGAACCGGTGAGCAGCGCGCCGCGCCGCCCCAGCAGGCCAGTTGACAATCAGACAAGTCTGTTTGGTACGGTCTGCTGGTGAACCCGCAGTCCCAGATGACGTGGATGTGCCTCAGGGGGAACTGATGAACCGGCAGTACGCGGATCTTTTGGCGCCGTCACCGCGGCGGCACCGCTCGCACGGCCCGGTCGTCCCGGCCGGACACCCGGCCTGTCCGACTCCCTCGTACGGCGTGCCACAGGCGGGAGCCGTCAGCGTCCTGGTGGTGGAGAGCGACCCGCGCGCCGCCGACCCCCTGATCCAGGGCCTGGTCCGGCACGGCTACACCACCCACGGGGCCACCA
The DNA here is from genome assembly GCF_044767465.1 of Streptomyces sp. NPDC101237. NCBI lineage: Bacteria > Bacillati > Actinomycetota > Actinomycetes > Kitasatosporales > Streptomycetaceae > Streptomyces > Streptomyces sp. NPDC101237. Next base: position 6,937 of record NZ_JBIWNY010000017.1, read on the forward strand.
CCGGCGCCCAGGCGCTGCGCGGTCATCCCCAGGCCGACCTGGTCCTGCTCGACCTGGACCTGCCGGATCTGGACGGCCTGGAGGTGTGCCGCGGCATCCGCGCGGTCAGCGACCTGCCGATCATCGCGGTCAGCGCACGCGGTTCGGAACTCGACTGCGTGCTCTGCCTCCAGGCGGGCTCGGACGACTACCTCGTCAAGCCGTACGGCTTCCGGGAGTTGCTGGCCCGGATGGAAGCGGTGCTGCGCCGGAGCCGGGGACCGCGGCCGGAGCCCGCGGCGGCCGGCCGGGTCGTCACCCACGGGCCGCTGCGCATCGACCCGGGCGCCCGCACCGCCACCCTCGACGGGCGCCAACTCGACCTGACACGCAAGGAGTTCGACCTCCTGCACCTGCTGGCCTCGCAGCCCAGCACGGTGATCCCGCGCCGCCAGATCATGGCGCAGGTGTGGGAGGACGCGTGGTCCCCGCGCGGCCGCACCGTCGACACCCACGTCGGCACCCTGCGCGGCAAACTGGGCGACAGCGCCTGGATCGTGACGGTCCGGGGCGTCGGCTTCCGGATCGGCGACCCCACCGGGCCGGGGGGGGGGGGCCGGGCGGGGCCCGCGCGGCGCCGCGCGGCGCGGGGGCGCGGCGCGCCGGGGGCGGGCGCGGGGCGGGCCGCCGCGG
>NZ_JBIWNY010000017.1:7618-88908 GCF_044767465.1 Streptomyces sp. NPDC101237
CGGGGGGGGGTGGTGGGGGGGGGGGGGGGGGGGGGGGCGCCCGGGCCCCCCCCCGGGGCCCGCGGCCGCCGGCGCGCCGCGCGGGGGGGGCCCGGGCGTCCGGCGGCGGCTGACCCCGGCCGGCGGGCGACCGGGCGCCCCGCACGCGCGGCCCGGTGCCGCCGCCCGCGCCCCGCCGTCACCGGTGTGCCGGAACGGGGCGCGGAACTCCGGCACGCCCTCCCGTCGGACGCCCGCGCACCGCCCCTCTCCCGGGCCGGAAGACCCACCGCGGGGCCGTGCCGGGAACGGGTTGACTTCCGTGAAGCGGTCCTGTCACGCTCTTCGCGGCGGTCGATGTGCGTCTCCAGCACGCCCGTGGCCTCTCAGGCAGCCGGGCCCGCCGCCGTCGCTCCTCTCTCGTCGCGCTCTTCCCACCGCGCCTTCCACCGCGCTTCACCGTGCGCCGCCGACACCGCGCGGCGGGCCCTCGGGCCCGCCGCGCGGTGTTCGTCGTACGGCGCCAGCGCTTCCGTGCCGTTCGTGCCGTACGAAGGAGAGATCCATGACCATCCCCACCCAGCGTTCCCGAGCGGAGGCGCCCGGCCGGTCCGGGCGGGCGGTGTCGCTCGCCGGACTGCCCTCGCTCACCGGCCTGAGGTTCTACGCGGCGACGGCCGTGTTCCTATACCACGTCACGAGCCCCCAGCTCAGCCCGTTCAGCGGCAGCACCGCGCACGACGCGGCCCGGCTGTTCGGCATCGCCGGCGGCCTCGGGGTGTCGTTCTTCTTCCTCCTCAGCGGGTTCATCCTCACCTGGTCCGCCCGCACCACGGACACCCCGGGCCGGTTCATGCGCCGCCGCCTGGTCAAGCTGTTCCCCAACCACCTGGTCACCTTCGTGGTCGCGCTGCTGGTCTTCGCGGGCGCCACCGTCACCTCGGTGCGCCAGTGGCTGCCCAACCTGCTGCTCGTGCAGACCTGGTCCTGGGACCCGTCGGTCTCCTTCAGCGTCAACGCCCCGAGCTGGTCGCTCGGTTGCGAGCTGCTGTTCTACCTGTGCTTCCCGCTGCTGCTGCGTGCGGTGAACGCGATATCCCCGCGCCGGCTGTGGGCCTGGGCGATCGGCTTCGCCGTGGCCGTCGTCGCCGTACCCGCGTTCGCGTACGCCGTGCTGCCCGGCCGGGTGACCATTCCCGGCTGGCAGGTCAGCACCGTGCAGAACTGGTTCGTGTACCAGCTGCCGCCGGTGCGGATGCTGGAGTTCGTGCTCGGCATGCTGCTCGCCCGGGTCGTGCTGACCGGCCGGTGGGTGGGCGTCCGGCTGTGGCAGGCGGTGGTGCTGTGCGTCGCCGCGTACGCCGTCGCGCTCTACGTGCCCTACCTGTACGCCCTGTCCGCGGTCTGGGTGATCCCGCTCGGCCTGCTCATCCCGGCCGCCGCGGTCGCCGACACGGGCGGGCTGCGCTCGCCGTTCCGGGGACGGGTGATGACGTGGCTCGGCGAGGTGTCGTTCGCCTTCTACCTGTTGCAGGCCACCGTGCTGATAGGGGGCAACAAGTACCTCGCCGGGCACGCCCCGTACGGCGTCGGCGAGGCGGTCGGGCTGAGCCTGCTCGCCTGGGCGCTCACCACCGTTCTCGCGTACCTGCTGTACACCCTCGTGGAGCGGCCGGCGATGAAGCACCTGAGCCGTCCCCGCCGGAAGGCCGCACAGGCGCCCGCAACTGAACGGCCGGTCAGCATCCGTTGACAACGGAAGCGTGCACATGTCACGCTTTTCCGCAGAGCCCTTATGCCTTGAAACGGCACGACAAAGGCGATGTCCACCGGTAAGCACCGGTTCGGACATCGCCTTTTCTGTGTGCCCGTCCACGTGCCGGCCGGTCCCGCACGGGCTCCTCCGCAGCAAATCCAGCCCCTCACCAAGGATGTGTGGCCATGCCCGAGACCCCCACCCCCGACCAGATCCCGCACGCCGCGCGCATCATGGACTACTTCCTGGGAGGTTCCGAGAACCTCCCGGTGGACCGCGCCGCGGCGGACGGCATCGTCAAGCTGCTGCCCGGCGGCCCGCTGGGGGCGCGTGCCAACCGGCGCTTCCTCAACCGCGCGGTGCGCGAGGCCACCCGGCGCGGCATCACCCAGTTCCTCGACATCGGCAGCGGCATCCCGGCCGCCGAGGCCACGCACGAGGTGGCGCCCGAGGCCCAGGTCGTCTACGTCGACAACGACCAGGTCGTCGGCGTCATCGCGCGCCGGCTCCTGGGTGAGGCCTCGGACGGCCGCACCGCCTACGTCGACGCGGACTTCCGCGAGCCCGAGGCCGTGCTGTCGGCGCCCGCGACCAAGGAACTGCTGGACTTCTCCCAGCCGGTGGCGGTGCTCTTCGGCGCACTGCTGCACTTCATCGTGGACGCCGACGACCCGTACGCCACGGTCGAGCGCTACAAGGAGGCGCTGGCCCCCGGCAGCCTCGTCATCCTCACCCACTCCAGCCCCGACTACGTCTCCGCGCCGGTGCGGGCCGCCGTCGACGAGCTGTACACGAACCTGCGGGTCGACCTCGCCTCGCGGTCCCGTGCGGAGATCGCGCGGTTCGTGGAGACCGACGGCTGGACGGTGCTCGACCCGGGTGTGGTCTCCGTCAACGAGTGGGAGACCGAGAACGAGCGGGCCGCCGACGCGGACTACCAGACCAACCGCGAGGACACGGCCGGCTTCGCCGCCGTCGCCGTGAAGAACTGATCCACCGTGCCGCGGCCGGCCCGGCCCCCGCGGGCCGGCCGTACGGGTGGTTCGACCGCAAGTCGCTGCTGAAGAAGCCGAGTTGACGGCTCTCCGGGCGAAGTGTCACACTTTTTTCGGCGGCTCCATGCCCTGAATCCTGTTCCGTGTCCGATCGGTGTCCCCGACCCGGGCGCGGTTTTTTCGTTTCGCCCGCGCGGCCGGACCTGCCGGGGTCCGGATCCGGACCACAACCCGTCCGGAATCAGCCAAGAAGGGCCGGGCCGGGCTTCTTCCCCGACCGGGCCGAGGGCCCTCGCACCGCATCTGACCTGCCGTTTCAGGTACTAGTGGGCGGCTCTGATAGTTGGCTAACTGCTAGTTAGCAAGTTGATGGATAAGCAGGTTGACGATACCCTCGGGGTACGGCAACGCAGCAGTGAGGGAGACAGCGATGAGCCAGGAGTTCAAGAACCACGACATGACGATGATGTTCGCAATCCACGACGCCCTGCGGCGTGAGCTGGAGCGGATCGCCCGGATCACCGCCCGGGTCGACGAGGACCCCCGTCATGTGCTGAGCACCGCGGTGGGCTGGGAGCTGTTCAAGAAGTTCCTGACCATCCACCACACCTCCGAGGACGTCACCGTCTGGCCCGTGATGCAGCGGGCGCTGGCCGGGCAGCCGGACGAACTGGCCCTGCTGGACGCGATGGAGGCCGAGCACGCGGTCATCGACCCGCTGCTCGCCGACATCGACGCGGCCCTCGCCGACCGGGACTCCGGGCTGGAGCGCCTCGGCGGTCTGACCGACACCCTGTACACCCAGCTCGGCGGCCACCTCGACCACGAGGAGGGCGAGGCGCTGAAGCTCATGGACATCACCATGACCACGGAGGAGTGGGTGACGTTCTCCAAGGAGCAGAGCGGCCGCGTCGGCGACGACGCCCGCCGCTACCTGCCCTGGCTGCTCGACGACATGGCCGCCGCCAAGGTCGCCGGCATCCTCGGCAAGATGCCGGAGCACCTGCGCAACGCCTACGAGACCGAGTGGCGCGCGGCCTACGAGGACCTGGACATCTGGGGGACCCGCGCCCACACCAGCGCCCGCTGACACCCTCCCGGCGACGTCCCGCCCACGGCCGGAGCCGAGCCCCGCGGGTTCGGGGCGGTACCGGCCGGGGCGTCCGCCCCGGGCCCCCGCCCCAGGGCGGGCGTGCCCGGCGGGCGCCGGCCACGCCGGTGGGCGCCCTGCCGACGGTCCCACGCCCGGACGGCCGCTCTCACCCGGAGCAACCGCTTCACTCCACCTCATCGCCGAGGCCGCCCGCCGTCGGTCGCCCGCCGTCGGCGCGGACCCCGCGAGGCCCCCTCGGAAGGCGCCACTCCCGGGAGATGCCCGCGCGGATGGCGTCAACTCCGTGAGCCGCCGGTCGACGGACCGCCGGTCCCGTGAGGCGCCCGCCTGGAAGCCGGGTCCGGGAGCCGTCTGCCCGGCAGGCGTCGGTCCCACCAGATGCCCGCCCGGAAGGCCAACCCGTGAGCCGCCCTGTCGGCGGACCGCCGGGTCCGTGACGACCGCCCGGACGCCGGTCCCGCCGGCGGTGCGCGGGAAGCCGCCGGTCCGTGTGGCGCCGCCCGCCCGGCCGCCGCCGCTCTCCCAGCCGCCCGCCCGAGGTCGCCGGGCCCGTGAGCACCCCGCAGGCGTCGCTCCCGCGAGCCGCCCGCCCGGTGGCCGCCGGGCCGAACTGCCGGCCGGCGTGGTCGGGTCCCCGGCCCCGCTTCGGCCCCGCGCCCGAGGTGACGCGCATCCATGACGATCCCGTGTGCCTCCGGCCCCCGCGGCTTCGCCGGGGTTCCGCCGACCGGCAAGGCCCCCCGGCCCCCGCCCCCGTCGGCGCGCGAGCCTCACCGCCGGGTCCGGTCATCCCCCTCGGCCGATCGCCACCCCGCACGTCCCCCCGCCGCGCCACTCCACCGTCCCCCGGAGGGGCTCCCGGTGGGCTTTCCGGTGGGCTTTCCGGTGGGCGCGTCGACCCGCCGTCTCCCGTGCGGGGTCCGCCCCGCCTCTCCCCGTACCGTGATCGCGCCCGGAGCGCCCCGGTGACTCTTCCCGGCCGGATCCGCATGTCGCCAGGTCACGCCCGGTTCCGGTGAGGGTTCCCGGAACCGCTTTCACGACAACTCCCCACGTGCCACTGACCGTATGCCGGGTCCGGGGCATACGATACAGACAAGTCTGTTGAATTCAGTGGGAGAGCGTAAGGAACTGGCATGGCTCAGCAAGAACGCGGGAAGCGGTCACGGCGTTCGATCCTGGAGGCGGCGGCCCAGGTCTTCGACGAGCGCGGCTACGACGCCGCCAGCACCAACGAGATCCTGGCCCGTACCGGCCTCACCCGGGGTTCCCTCTATCATCACTTCCCCTCCAAGGAGGCCATCGCGCTCGCCCTGGTGCAGGCGCACGGCGAGGCCCTGGAGGTCCCCGACCGGCCGGTGCGGCTGCAGTCGGTCATCGACCTGACCCTCGAATTCGCCCGCCGCCTCCAGCACGACGCGGTGCTGCGCGCGAGCGTGCGGCTGACCATAGAGCAGACGTCGTTCGACTGTCCGCCGAGGACCACCTACGAACAGTCCACGGACACCATCCTGATGCTGCTCCAGGAGGCCGAGAAGCGCGACGAGATACTCCCCGGTGTCGACGTGCGGGAGGTCACCTCCCTGATCGTCGGCTCCTTCACCGGCCTGCAGATCATGTCCCAGGCCTACAGCAACCGCGCCGATCTGCCCGAACGCACCGGCGTCTTCTGGAAGTTCCTGCTCCCGGGCCTCGCCACGCCCGGCCTGATCGGCCGGCTGCGCGTCACGCCTCCGGACGTCTCCGAGATCCCCGACCCCCTGAACTGACCTGCCCCGCCCCGCGCTTCGGCCGGCGATCTGCCGGCCCGCGCGTGCGCGGCCCCGTGCCGGGTGGACGACCGCCCGGGCACGGATCCTCAGATCCGGCGCTCGCCGCCCCGGTTGGGCCGGTCGCGGTCGAAGAGCGGCCGCAGCAGCCGCCACAGCCGATCGGCTATCTCCCCGTCCCACCAGCTCGGATCGGTGTGGCCGAGCGTCTCGATGCCCGCCGCCACCACCACGGCCAGATCGGCCAGATCCTCCGCCGGTTCCTCCGCCGCCTTCTGCGCCTGCGTGACCCGCTCGTGCACGGTGGCCAGCAGGTCGTCGCGCAGCCGGGGCGGGCCCGCCGAGCCGTCGGCGGCCAGCTGCATCCCCGCCCGGACCACCTTCTCCGTGCGCATCGCCTCGCCGAGCGCCGCCAGGAAGCGCCGGGGCGTGTCCGCCACCGGCCCCTTGAACGCCTCCTCCGTCAACGCCTCGACCCGCTGCCGGGCCTCCTCGTAGACGGCGGCGGTCAGGGCGGCGGTCGAGGAGAAGTGGTGGTACAGCGCGCCCCGGCTGACCCCGGCGCGTCGGCAGATGTTGATCAGCCCCGCGTCCGACAGGCCGCCGTCCGCGATGAGTTCGGCGGTGGCCTGGACGAGAACCTGACGTGTCTGTTCGGATCGCGCCTGCATCCGGTGGCACCTGCCTTCTCTCCCTGGTGCGCTGGCTCCGCACATCTCCCCGCAGGCGCTGCCGTCGACGGTGCAGCGAATCATACAGGCATGCCTGTTTATGGAGGGACCCCTCGTACAGTGCTACCCGTGTGCGATCTCCAGGGAATCCAAATGCGCGGATTATGGCGGTCTTTGTCCGGAAAGTGGCCCATCGGGCCGAGGCGTCGACGATCTTCAATCAGATAGGTCTGTTTGGTATGAGTGATCCATTCCGGTCACTTGACGCGGGTTTGACACTGCGCTGACACAGCTGCGGAGGATTGTGGGAACCCTGAACCGCCGTCCGTTGAAGCCGTCCGCACCCCCCGTGAGACTGGATGCAGTTCCGGTTGGACCAAGGAAACGGGGGAGATTCGAATGGAAGAGACCGAGCGGCTGACGACCGGACATCGCAGCCGCGACTGCCGACGGCTCTGCGGCCGGATCTGCGCCCGCTGCGTGGACCGGATCGACAGCGCACTGCGCACCCTGCTCGACCTGTACCGGGAGAGCGACCAGGCGCTGGTGCCCGGCGCGCCGGTGCTGCGCGAGCGGGTGAGCGGCAGCCGCGCCTCCGTCGGCATCGTCCTCGACGAGCGGGCCCTGGCGCTGCGGACCCGTACGGCCGAGGTGATGACGCTGTGGGCGCGGATGGTCGTGGACGAGCGGGCCGGCGCCCGGCCCGGCTCCGGCGAACGCGGGGTGGCCGCGCTGGTGCGGTTCCTGCGCCGCCAGCTGCCCTGGCTCGCCGGGCACCCGGCGGGAGCCGACTTCGACGAGGAACTCATCGAACTGCTCGGGGAGTTCGGCGGCCTGCTCGGCCCCGGACCGGCCCGCAGGCTCGAACTCGGGCCGTGCACCAGGCCGGAGTGCGCCGGCACCCTGTACGGCGTGCTGCCGGCCGACGACGGTGACCGGGTGCCGTCCCAGGTGTCCTGCGACGGCGGCCACTCGCTGCCGCCGCGCCAGTGGCTGCTGGTGGCCGGCCGGATGCGGGAGGCGGCCTGATGGCGGCCGGGTTCGAGAGGACGGCGGGCGGCAGGGCCCGCACGCGCCGGGTGCCGACCGAACTGGCCGCCCTGGCGATGGGGGTGACCCCGGCGACCATCCGCAAATGGGCCAGCCGCGGCAAGATCACCCGCCATGGCGGCCCGCAGCGCGCCGAGTACGACCTCGACGAACTGTTCGCGATCGCCCGACGGGACGCGGACGAGTAGACCATCACCGAGAGACGCGGATCCGTGCGGGGATCCGTGCGAAGAAGCCCCTGCGGCCCATCCCCCCGCCGCAGGGGCTTCTTTGGTGCATTGATAATCAACTAACCATATTCTAGAAGAAGTTGACTCCATCCGAGCATGGGTGTCACACTTTTCCCGGCGCCCCATGCCCGAATCCGGGCGGCGCCCGTCCCGGGCTCCGGTCTCCGAGCCCGCAGGACCCTTCACAACCCTCGCGAATCCGCGTCCCGTCCGGGGCGCGGATTTTCTGTTTCCTTCTCGCCCCGACTTGAGGAAGTGTGGTCCATGCCTGTTTCCACCTGGACACCCGTCGGTCAATGGACGGGGACGGTCACGCACGACGGTGAGGTGGACGAGTACACCGTCACCTTCGTGCCGGACGGTTCCCTCTCGGTCACCACCAAGAAGAGCACCGGCTACGGCTCCTGGACCGTCACCGGCGAGGACTCGCTCCAGTTCTCCCTGCGCGAGGACTTCAACCTCGACGTCACCCAGATCAGCCCCAACGGCCACCGGGCCGCCTACATACAGATCGACATCGACGCGCGGCACGACGACGGCGCGCTCACCGGCGAGGGCAAGGCCGTCGTGCACGGCCCGGACGACGTCGTGATCTACGCGACGGGCGCCCAGACCGAAGCACGCCGGGTGTCATGACGTCCGAGGTCGCCCGGCTGGCCGACCTGGTGAGCCTCAGGAACCTGGTCGGGCACTATCTGGCCAGCCTCGACGAGGGTGGCTTCGACGAGGCCTGGGCCCGGTCCCTGTTCACCGAGGACATCGAGATGACGTTCCCGGTGGGCAGCCACGGCGGCCTGGCCGGCGTGGCCGGGTTCACCGCGGAGATCATGGCGCGCTGGGGACGCACCCACCACCACGGCTCGGAGAGCCAGGTGGAGGTGGACGGTGACACGGCCCGGCTCAGCTGGAGCCTGATCGCCTCCCACGTGCACCACGGCTCGCCGCTCCCGCCGGACCCCACGCAGTACTTCCAGCTCGGCGGCCGGTTCACCGGCACCGCCCGGCGCACCCCCGACGGCTGGCGCTTCGACCGGCTGGGGCTGCGGATCGTCTGGACCACCGGAGCCGTGCCCAAGGGCGTCACCCAGGTGGACCGGCAGACGCTCGACACCCGGGGCAACACCACCACTTCAGCAGAGGAGAACGCACCCATGCCCACCACGCTCACCCCCGCGCAGCAGAGGGAACTGATCGAGAAGGTCTTCCACGAGGGCCTGGACCTGGGCGACCTCTCGGCCGCCGACCGCTACCTGACGGCGGACTTCCGCAACAACGGCAGCCACGACGACTCCATGCGGGGCCCGGAGGCCTTCAAGCACACCATCCGGATCCAGCAGTCCGCGTTCAGCGAGATCAAGTACGAGATCCTCGACTTCATCGCGGACGGCGACAAGGCCGCCATCCGCTGGGTCATGCACGGCAAGCACACCGGTCCGTTCATCGGCATCCAGCCGACCGGGCTCCAGGTGCAGCACCAGGCGATCATCTGGTTCCGCTTCGAGGGCGACAAGATCGCCGAGCGCTGGGGCATCGTCGACAACTTCTCGCTCCAGAAGTTCCTCCAGTCCGGCGGCAAGCCGGTCGGCCCGCTGACCCCCGCGGGCAAGCCCGGGGCCTGAGCAGGCCGCCCGGCGCGCCCGGCCCCCGCCGACGGTGCGGGGGCCGGGCGCGCCCGTGCCGCGGGGCCTACCGCCGACGGAAACCGCGCGGATCCGCGAGCGCCCGGATCCGTGTCGCACGAAATCGAAGGAACCGACGGAGCAAGGGACCAAGACCATGCCGATCGACAGAAAAGTCGCCCGTTTCAACCGGCGGTTCGCCAACCATCTCGTCGGGCCGCTGTTCAGCCGGCTGCCCGGGTTCGGGAAGGTCCACCACCGCGGCCGCAAGTCCGGGCGGGAGTTCGCCACGCCGGTGAAGCTGTTCCGGCGCGGCTCGGACATCATCATCACGCTGCCGTACGGACCCGGCTCCGACTGGGTCAAGAACGTGCTGGCGGCGGGCGGTTGCGAGATCACCACCCGCGGCCGCCGGATCCAGCTCGGCAACCCGGTGGTCTTCAGCGACGACGGTACGACGAAGATGCCCGCCCTGACCCGGCGGATCCTCTCCCGGGTCGAGGCCACCGAGTTCATCGCGCTGACGCCGGTCCAGGCGTCGGTGCCGGCGGCCCGGCCGTGACCGCCGCCGGCCTGGTGACCCGGCCGGCACGGGTCGCGCTGCTGGTCGGCTCCGCCCGGGACGGCCGGCTCGCCCCGGACGTCGCGGGCTGGTTCGCGCGGGTCGTCGCCCGCCGCGACGACCTCGTCCTCGACGTCGTCGACGTGGCCGAGCACCCGCTGCCGGCAAGCCTGGACGCCGACGACCCGAGGGCCGCGGCGCTGCGCCCCCGGCTCGCCGGCGCCGAGGCGTACGTCGTCGTCGTACCGGAGTACAACCGCAGCGTTCCCGGTCCGCTGAAGACCCTCATCGACAGCTTCCAGAGCGAGTGGGAGGCCAAGCCGGTCGGCTTCGTGGGCTACGGGCTCGGCATGGCCGGCGGGGTGCGGGCGATCGAGCACCTGCGGCAGATCTTCGCCGAGTTCCACTGCGTGGGGATGAAGGACACCGTCACGTTCCCGCGCGTGCTCGACCACTACGACGCGGACGGCGCCTTCCCGGCGGAGCCGGCCGGCGCCGAGGCCGCCGCCAAGCTGATGCTGGACCAACTCCTCTGGTGGGCGACGGCGCTGCGCGACGCCAAGGCCGTCCGGCCGTACAGCGCCCCGTGAGGGCGCGGGGAACCCGCGGTTCCCCGCGCCCCGGAAAAAAGGGGCGTTCCCCTCACCCCCTCTTCACCAGGAGAACGCGATGGCTGCTGCCGCCGCCCCCGATCCCCTCACCCCGCTCCTCGTCGCCGTACCGGTCGTGATCCTCGCCTGCCGGGCCGGCGCCCAGCTCCTCCGACGGCTCGGACAGCCGCCCGTGGTCGGCGAGATACTCGTCGGCATCCTGCTCGGCCCCTCGCTGCTCGGCTGGCTCTGGCCCGCGGCGCAGACCTGGCTGTTCCCGGCGGCGGCGCTGCCCTACATCGGCGTGCTCGGCAACATCGGGCTGCTGGTGTTCATGTTCCTCGTCGGGCTCGAACTCGACCTCAAGTCGCTGCGCGGCAACAGCAGAACCGCCGTCGCCGTCTCCCAGGCCGGGATCGCGCTGCCGCTGCTGCTGGGCACGCTGCTGGCGCTCGGCATGTACGGCGACTTCGCGCCGGAGGGCACGAAGAAGCTGCCGTTCGTGCTGTTCATCGCCGTGTCCATGAGCATCACCGCGTTCCCGGTGCTGGCCCGCATCCTCACCGACCGCGGTCTGTACCGCACGAAGGTCGGCGCGCTCGCCATGGCCGCCGCCGCGGTGGACGACGTCAGCGCCTGGTGCCTGCTGGCCGTCGTGGTGGCGGTGACCAAGAGCAACTCGCCCATGGACGCGCTCACCACGGCCGGATACGCCGTCGCCTTCGTGGCCGTCATGCTCCTCGTCGTACGGCCGCTGCTGGCCCGGTGGGCCGCGCGGGCCGAGCGCCGCCACTCCGACGGCGTCGTGCTGGTCGTGCTGTTCAGCGGGCTGAGCGTGGCCGCCTACGCCACCGACCGGATCGGCGTGCACGCGCTGTTCGGGGCCTTCCTGTTCGGAGTGGTGACCCCGCGCGGCAGCCGGCGGGTCGAGGCGACCGCGGCCCGGATGCGGGCCTTCGCCGTGCCCGTGCTGCTGCCGCTGTTCTTCGTCAGCACCGGGCTGAAGACCGACGTCGGACTGCTCGGCGGCGGCGCGGCCCAGTGGCTGTGGACGGCCGCGGTGCTCGTGGTCGCGGTGGTCGGCAAGTTCGGCGGCGGCGCGCTCGCCGCCCGGCTGTCCGGCCGCGGCTGGCGGGACTCCCTGTCGCTCGGCGCGCTCATGAACTGCCGGGGCCTGACCGAGCTGATCGTGCTGAACATCGGCCTCGGCCTCGGGGTGATCGGCCCCGGCCTGTTCACCGTCCTGGTGCTGATGGCGCTGCTCACCACGGCCATGACCACGCCCGCGCTGAGCCGGTTCCGCAAGGGGATCGACGAGGAGCGGGAGGGAGACCAGAACCAGGAAGCGAACGGAATCGGTCAGGACGAACCGGCCCTCGGAGCGACCGCAGGCCGTTGACCTGCGGGCTCGGCGCGGGCGCGGTCCGAGGCGCCTCCCCGGCGCATAGTTCAGGCCCTGATGGTTGGAAAACTGCTGGTTGCCTGGTTGATAGATAAGCACGTTGACGATACGATCGCTGTGCGAAACCGAAGCAGTGACGAGCCAGACCCGCGGGACTCCCGGCGACCGGGACAGCGCGGCCGGCTCCACCAGCCGCGGAACCCGAGGGCCGGCCGCCGCTCGGCGTACGGCCAGTCCACCCCCCAAAGTCCCGAGAAGACACGGAGACATCTCATGTCGCTGCAAGACCGCACTCAGGCCGTCCCCAAGGCCGCGGCTCCGCCGCAGCAGGACGGCAAACTCGGCCTCGCATTGCTGGTCATCGCCGCAGCCCAGCTCATGCTCGTCCTCGACAACACGATCGTCACCGTCGCCCTGCCGAGCATGCAGAGCGCCCTGGGCCTGAGCGAGTCCAGCCTCGGCTGGATCGTCACCGCCTACGCCCTCGCCTTCGGCGGGCTGCTGCTGGCCGGCGGACGCGCCGGCGACCTCTTCGGCCGCCGCCGGGTCTTCCGCATCGGACTGATCCTGTTCACCGGCGCCTCGCTGCTCGGCGGCCTGGCGCAGAGCGGGGAACTGCTGATCACGGCCCGTGTCATCCAGGGCGCCGGAGCCGCCATCGCGGCACCCACCGCCCTGTCCCTGCTGGCCACCACCTTCCCGGCGGGCCCCGCCCGCAACAAGGCGCTCGGCGTGTACGGCGCGATGGGCGGCCTCGGCTCGGTCGTCGGCCTGCTGCTCGGCGGCGCGCTCACCGAGTACCTCAGCTGGCGCTGGGTGATGTTCGTGAACATCCCGATCGCGCTCGCCGTCCTGATCGGCACCGGCGTCCTCGTCGAGGGCGGCCGTGAGCGCGGCAAGGTCGACTTCCTCGGCGCCCTCACCGCCACCCTGGGCTTCGGCTCGCTCGTCTACGCCATCAACCGCGCCGGCGACAAGGGCTTCGACGGCGTCACCCTGATCGGCCTCGGCGCCGCGCTCGTCCTGCTCCTCGCCTTCGTCCTGATCCAGCGCAGCAGCTCCGCGCCGATGATCCCGCGCGGTGTGCTGGCCGACCGCAGCCGCGTCGGCGCCAACCTGATCATGCTGCTGGTCGGCGCGGGCATGCTCGCCACCTTCTACTTCCTGACCCTCTACATGCAGGTCGTCAAGGGCTACGCCCCCATGATCACCGGTGTCGCCTACCTGCCCTTCGCGCTCGGCATGGGCATCGCGGCCGGCGGCATCGGCCCGCAGCTGCTCGCCCGGATGTCCGAGCGCAAGGTCGTCGCCCTCGGCCTGCTGATCGGCATCCTCGGCATGGTCTGGTTCAGCTTCATCGAGCCCGGCCAGAACCCGTGGGCGGTCCTGCTGCCGGCCCAGCTGGTCGCCGGTCTCGGCCTCGGTTCGGTCTTCGTGGCCGTCACCATCGTCAGCGTCCGCGGCGTCGAGCCCCAGGCCACCGGCGCGGCCTCCGGCCTGGTCAACACCGCCCAGCAGATCGGTGGCGCCATCGGCCTCGCCGGCCTCGCGGCGGCGGCCACCGCCATCACCGACCACGAGCTGCCCGGCAACGTGTCGCACGCCCTGACCACCGGCTACTCCTACGGGTTCCTGCTCGGCGGCGCGCTGTACCTGGTGGCCCTGATCGTGGCGCTGACCACGCTCCCGGCCACGGCCCCGCAGCACCACCAGGAGGGCGAGGCCGCGCCCGCCGCCCTGTGATCCGGCCCCGGCGGCCCCGCCCTGTCCACTCGGGCGGGGCCGCCGGCACCCCCCTCTCCCATCCCCCCACGCACGCCAGGAGGCCGACATGACCGACCGGAGCGCATCCCAGGGACAGCGGCGTTCCCTCGCCCTGTGGGAGCTGGCCGACCTCGTCACCCCGATGGCCGTGCGGGTGGCCGCCACCTACCGCGTCGCCGACCACGTCGCCGCCGGAACGGCCACCGCGTCCGGCATCGCCCGGGCCGAGCGGCTGCACGCCGAGTCCCTCGACCGGGTGCTGCGCCACCTCGTCACCGCCGGCGTCCTCACCCGGGCCGAGGACGGCTCGGCCTACGGACTGACCGGGCTGGGCGAGCAGCTGCGCTCGGACCACCCCGACGGCCAGGTCCTGCTGCTAGACGCCGCGGGCGCGCTCGGCCGCGGCGACCTCAGCCTGACCGACCTGGCCCACACCGTCCGCACCGGCGACCCCGCCTACCCGGCGCGCTACCGGACCGGCTTCTGGGACGACCTGGACGCCGACCGCGCGCTCGCCGAGTCCTTCGACCGGGTGATGGCCGACAACCTCTCCCGCGACCTCCCCTCGATCGCCGCCGCCTACGACTGGTCCGCACGCGGTCACGTCTACGACCTCGGCGGCGGCAGCGGGGCGCTGCTCGCCGGTCTGCTCCACGCCCACCCGGCGCTGCGCGGCACGGTCGTGGACCTGCCCGGCACGGTGGCCCGCGCCCAGGCGCACTTCCGGGCGGCGGGACTGGCCGACCGCGCCGACGTCGTGCCCGGCAGCTTCTTCGACGAGCTGCCCGCGGGCGGCGGCGCCTACGTGCTCTCCTCCGTCCTGCACAACTGGACCGACAAGGAGGCCGTGCAGATCCTGCGGCGCTGCGCCGACGCCGTCGCCGACGACGGACGGGTCGTCGTCGTCGAGGAGACCGGCGAGGGCTCCGAGACCGGCATGGACCTGCGGATGATGGCCTACTTCGGCGGCGCCGAACGCACCCGGGACGAGCTGGCACGGCTCGCCGCGCAGGCGGGTCTCGCGGTCGTGGGGGTGTACCGGGCCGGCGGCCAGGCGGCCGCCGTCCGCACCTTGATCGAACTGGTGCGCGACGATCGAGCACGGTGACCCATCGGGGCCGCGGACCGCTCCGGGCGTGCTCCCGGGGCGGTCCAGCGGGCCGAACGGTGTGCGGGCCGGTGCATATACTTGCGAAGGAGGTGCTGTCGTGCGGAGTTCGGGCGATTCAGGTGGTGCGCACGGTCCGGTGACCCGGACCGAGGAGACCGCGGAGGTTCCCGGAGCCCTCCCGGAGTCACTCACGGACTTCATCAGCTATCTCCTGCGCCGGGTCTACGCGCAGTTCTCGTCCACCGGTGACGGCGGCGACAGCGACTCCCGGGACTTCCTGGTCCTCGACGCGCTCACCGGCCGCGACTGGGAGTCCCAGCTCGACCTCGCGGAGCGGCTCGGCATCAACCGCACCATCATGGTCTCGGTCATCGACCGGCTGGAGGCCCGCGGCGAGGTCCGGCGCACCCGCAACCCCGACAACCGCCGCCAGTACGTGCTGTCCCTGACCGACCGGGGGCGCGAGGCCGTCGAGGCCAGACGCCGCACGGTCGCCGCCCGGGACGCCCGGCTCACCGCCGTCCTGACCGACGAGGAGACCGCCCGGCTCGACGAGCTGCTGGCCCGGCTGCTGCCCGAGTCGGCGCAGCCCCTGGTGCAGGGCACCGAGTACCTGGTCGCCCAGGCCCACCACCGGCTGCGCAAGCACGGTGACGACAAGCTGGCCGGCACCGGTCTCAGGGTGCGCCACTACGGCCCGCTCTCCGCCCTCGACGTCTTCGGGCCCATCTCCCAGCAGCGGCTCGCCGAACTGCTCGCCATCACCGGGCCGGCCGCCTCCCAGCTGGTCGACGAACTGGTCAAGCTGGGCCTGGTCCAGCGCGGCCGCGACCCGCACGACCGGCGCCGGTACGCGCTCGAAGTGACCGCGACGGGCCGGGAGAAGCTCGCCCTCATCGCGGAGGCCGTCGCCGAACTCGCCACCGACATCTCCGACCGGCTCGGCCCGGACGGCGACGAGGAACTGCGCGCCCTGCTGGTGAAGCTGCTGGCTCCCACGCATTCCGGACCGGCATTCTCAGGCACCGTCAAGTCATCGGTTTCCGCCAGGGGTTGATTCTCTGGCCAAAGGCTGTCACGCTTGATTCGGCGGTAGACGCACGCCTTTCCCAGGCTCCTCGTATCCACGAGGGGCCTTTTTTCATGCGGACTTTTCCACGGATTCGACACGGACGTTCACGCGGATTTCCGACCCTCGACGCCTTCGACGAAGGAGACAGCTCATGGTCGCGCAGAAGACCGACGGCTCGCCCGAGCCGGCGCGCATACCCGAGGACATGACCTACGACGTCATCATCCTCGGCTCGGGCCTCGCCGGCTCCGTCACCGGCACCATCCTCGCCAAGCACGGCGCCAAGGTGCTGCTGGTCGACGCGGCCGCCCACCCGCGCTTCGCCATCGGCGAGTCCATGACCCCGCAGCTCGTGGAATGGATCCACATCCTCTCCGAGCGCCACGACATCCCCGAGCTGAAAAGCCTGTCCAGTGTCCAGGCCTCCACCCGGGACATCGGGCCGACCTTCGGCACCAAGGCGCATTTCGGCTTCATGAAGCACGAGGTGGGAAAGGAACCCGACCCGCGCGCCGCCACCCAGCTCGCCCTGCCGAAGATATTCCACCAGAACAGCCACATGTTCCGGCAGGACAGCGACGCATTCATGTTCCACGTCGCGATCAAATACGGCTGCACCCCGCGGCAGAACTGGCGCGCCAACGAGGTCGATTTCGACGACGACGGCGTCACCGTCACCGGAAAGAGCGCCGCACCGGGCGCCGCGTCCGAGCAGTACCGTGCCAAGTACCTGGTGGACGCCTCCGGTTTCCGCTCGCCGCTGGCCGACAAGTTCGACCTGCGCGACAAGCCCACCGCCCGCTTCAAGCACCACTCCCGCTCGATGTTCACGCACTACGTCGGCATCAAGCGGTTCGACGACGTCAGCGGCCACCCGCAGAACCTGCGCCCGCCGGCCGACTGGCACACCGGCACCATGCACCACCTCATCGAACGCGGCTGGTTCTGGATCATCCCGTTCGACAACCACCCCGACTCCCGCAACCCGCTGTGCAGCATCGGCCTGACCATGGACGAGCGCACCTACCCCAAGCCCAAGGACATCACCCCGGAGCAGGAGTTCCAGCTCTTCCTCGACAAGTACCCGGCGGTCAAGCGCCAGTTCGACGGCGCCACCCGGGTCCGCGAGTGGATCTCCACCGACCGGCTGCAGTACTCCTCGAAGCAGACCATCGGCGACCGCTGGTGCCTGATGTCCCACGCGGCCGGCTTCCTGGACCCGCTGTTCTCCCGCGGCCTGTCCAACACCCTGGAGGTCGTCGACGCCCTCACCTCCCGGCTGATCCCCGCCCTCGGGGACGGCGACTTCTCCGCCGAGCGCTTCGAGTACGTCGAGCGGGTCGAGCAGGGCCTGCTCCAGTACAACGACGACCTGGTCAACAGCTCCTTCATCGCCTTCTCCCACTTCCGCCTGTGGAACGCGGTGTTCCGGGTCTGGGGCTCCTTCATCACCCCCGGCACCATGCGGCTGACCCGGGCCCGCCTCAAGCACTTCAAGGACCACGACGTCCGGCACTTCGACGAGCTGGAGAACGTGCCCTACCCGGGCCTGTGGTGGCCGCAGAGCGACTCCTTCAAGAAGATCCTGGAGGCCACCGCCGAGACCTGTGAGAAGTACGAGGCCGGCGCGCTCACCGGCGACGAGGCCGCCGACATCGTCTTCGGGCTGCTCAAGGAGTCGCCCGTCGTCAACCCGGTCTTCGGCTGGAAGGACGAGGAGCAGCGCTTCATCTACCCGTCGGTCGGGACGATGGCCCGCTTCCTGTACTGGGCCTCGGTCCAGGCCCCGCCCGAGATGAACAGCGTCGGCCGCGAGTTCCTGCTCGGCATCGTCAAGGCCGGGGCGAAGGTCCGCAAGCTCCTCTGACCCGCGCGGCACCCCCCTCGACACACACCCCAGAAAGGGATGCGCATGTCCGCAGCAGCGCGGTCACTGACCCGCGCCCAGGAGACCCGGACCGCCGAGCAGACCCGGAGCGTCGAGCCACTGAGCCTGCGCCGCGTGTGCGGTCTGTTCACGACCGGTGTCACGGTCATCACCACCGGCCCGGACGGCGACGCGGACGGTACCACCGTCAACTCCTTCACCTCCGTCTCGCTGGAACCCCCGCTGGTGCTGTTCTGTCTGCACCGCAACTCCCGGCTGCACACGCTCCTGGAGCAGAGCGGCGGGTTCACCGTCAACTTCCTGTCCGGGCGCCAGCAGCCGCTGGCCCGGCACTTCGCCGGGCGCCGCGCCACCGCCTTCGAGGGCATCCCGCACCACTTCACCGAGGACGGGCTGCCCGTGCTCAGCGAGGCCCTCGCCTACCTGACCTGCACCACGGTCGACATCCACACGGCCGGCGACCACGAGATCGTCATCGGCGAGGTGGTCGACCTCGGCGTGCCCGAGCACGGCCTGGAGCCGCTGGTCTTCTTCGACGGCTCACTCGGCCCGCTGCAGTCCGGCACGGACCGCTTCCACCACACCGAACAGGCGTCCTGACATGCGCCGGGTGCTCATCGCCAACCGTGGCGAGATAGCCGTACGTGTCGCCCGGGCCTGCCGGGACGCCGGGATCGCCAGCGTCGCCGTCTACGCGGACCCCGACCGGGACGCCCTGCACGTCCGGGTCGCCGACGCGGCCTACGCCCTGGGCGGTGACACTCCGGCCACCAGCTACCTGGACATCGACAAGGTCCTGCGGGCCGCCCGGGAGACCGGCGCGGACGCCGTCCACCCGGGCTACGGCTTCCTCTCCGAGAACGCGGAGTTCGCCCAGGCCGTGCTGGACGCGGGCCTGACGTGGATCGGGCCGCCGCCGCAGGCCATCCGCGACCTCGGCGACAAGGTCGCCGCCCGGCACATCGCCCAGCGCGCCGGCGCGCCGCTGGTCGCCGGCACCCCGGACCCGGTCTCGGGCTCGGACGAGGTCGTGGCCTTCGCGGAGGAGCACGGCCTGCCGATCGCCATCAAGGCCGCCTTCGGCGGCGGCGGGCGCGGGCTGAAGGTCGCCCGGACGCTGGAGGAGGTGCCGGAGCTCTATGAGTCGGCGGTGCGGGAGGCGGTGGCCGCCTTCGGGCGCGGCGAATGTTTCGTGGAGCGCTACCTGGACCGGCCGCGGCATGTGGAGACGCAGTGCCTCGCCGACGGGCACGGCAACGTGGTCGTCGTATCGACGCGTGACTGTTCGCTGCAGCGTCGGCACCAGAAGCTCGTGGAGGAGGCGCCGGCACCGTTCCTGACGGCGGAGCAGACCGCCGAGCTGTACCGCGCCTCCAAGGCGATCCTGCGGGAGGCCGGCTATGTCGGCGCCGGGACCTGCGAGTTCCTGGTCGGCCAGGACGGCACGGTCTCCTTCCTGGAGGTCAACACCCGGCTCCAGGTCGAGCACCCGGTGTCCGAGGAGGTCGCCGGCATCGACCTGGTCCGCGAGATGTTCCGGATCGCCGACGGCGAGGAACTCGGCTACGACGACCCCGAGCTGCGCGGTCATTCGTTCGAGTTCCGGATCAACGGCGAGGATCCGGGCCGGGGCTTCCTGCCCGCTCCGGGCACGGTCACCCGCTTCGACCCGCCGTCGGGTCCGGGCGTCCGCCTGGACGCGGGCGTGGAGTCGGGCAGCGTGATCGGCCCGGCCTGGGACTCCCTGCTGGCCAAGCTGATCGTCACCGGCCGCACCCGCGAGGAGGCCCTGGAGCGGGCCGCCCGCGCCCTGGACGAGTTCCGGGTCGAGGGCATGGCCACGGCCATCCCGTTCCACCGGGTCGTCGTCCGGGATCCGGCGTTCGCCCCGCAGGCGGGCCCGTTCACCGTCCACACCCGGTGGATCGAGACCGAGTTCGCCAACGGGATCGAACCCTTCACCCCGCCCGCCCCCGGCGCCGCTCCGGCGGCGGACGACCGCGAGACCGTGGTCGTCGAGGTCGGCGGACACCGCCTGGAGGTCTCGCTGCCCGCGGTCCTCGGCCGGGTCCCGGACCGGATGCCGGGCCTGGTGGGGGCGCCCGCGCCGCGGACCCGGCGCCGCGGCGCGGGCGGCCCCGCGCCGGCCGCGTCCGGCGACACGCTCACCTCGCCGATGCAGGGCACCGTCGTCAAGGTCGCCGTCACCGACGGGCAGAGCGTCGAGAAGGGCGACCTGATCGTGGTCGTCGAGGCCATGAAGATGGAACAGCCGCTCACCGCGCACCGCTCCGGCACCGTGACCGGGATCGCCGCCGAGGTGGGGCAGGCCCTCGCCGCCGGCGCCACCGTGTGCGCCATCAAGGACTGAACCAGCCGACGGATCGAGGACCGGTCGACGTGGCACACCTCACCTACACCGACGCCATGGACGAAGCGCTGGACCGGCTGCGTTCCGTGGGATACGAGCACGGGCGCAGCTTCGTCAACCACGCGCCGATGGCCGCCGAGGCCCTGGCGCACATGGGATACGCCGACGAGGTGCCCGGCTGGGTGGAGGGGCACCTGCGCAGCCACTCCTTCCACGACGTGCCCGAGCGGCGGTTCGCCATCGACCCGGCGGACGAGGCCGAATGGCGCCACGCGCTCGGCGAGTTCGGCCGGGTCGCCGACTGGACCGCCCTGTTCGAGAGGGAACTGGCCGAGGACCCGTGGACCGAGGTGCTGGCCCGCTGGTGGCCCCGGCTGCTGCCCGGCATGTCCGGGATGCTCACCCACGGGGTGATCCGCACCGCGCACGCGGTCCGCGCGGTGGCGACGGCCGGCCCCGGCCACCGCAGGCAACTGACCGAACTGGCCCAGGGCCTGGGCTACTGGGCGGCCCGCTACTCCGAGGGCGGCGTCGTCGTCGAGGCGGATCCGGGCGAGGACCCGGACCTGGACGCGACGGCGGCCCTGGACGGACTCGTCGCCGAATTCTCCGGGATCTACGCCACCCTCTCCCACCGTCACCCCGTCCCGCTGATCCACTCGGTCACCGGGCCCGCCGCCGTACGCCTGGTGGTGGAACACCTGCCGCCGGAGCAGCGCCTGCCCTCCTACCGGGTCGCGCGGGCCGTCAGCCGCACCATGCTCGACTGGTTCCACGCCGTGCCCCGGCCCGCCGCCCCGCTGCCCGACGCCCCCGACGTGGCCGCCCTGTTCGCCGAGGCCGTGCAGATCGGCGACGAGCACGCCATCAAGCTCGCCGAAGTGGCCGTACGGCACGAGGCGGCGGCGCCCGATCCGCGGCACGCGGCGGCCGCGCACGTCGCCAACCGGGCCATCGGGCGCTTCAACCGCTGACAGATCGTCTTCGACGGTCCCGCAGACCGGACCGTACGGAACCGTTCCCGAGGAGTGTCATGGACGCACAAGTCATCGTCGTGGGCGCCGGTCCGGCCGGCATGATGCTCGCGGGCGAGCTACGGCTCGCGGGCGCCGACGTCATCGTTCTGGAGAAGCTGCCCGCGCGCACCGGAGAGTCGCGCGGCCTCGGCTTCACCGCCCGCACCATGGAGGTCTTCGACCAGCGTGGCCTGCTGCCCCGCTTCGGGGACATCGAGGTCAGCAACGTGGGCCACTTCGGCGGCCTGCCCGTCGACTTCGGTGTCCTGGACGGCGCCCACCAGGCCGCCAAAACGATCCCTCAGTCGGTCACCGAGACCGTCCTGGAGGAGTGGGCCGGCCGCCTCGGCGCCGACATCCGCCGCCGGCACGAGGTGCTGTCCGTCAAGGAGAAGGAGGACAGCGTCGAGGTCGAGGTGCGCGGCCCCGAGGGTGTGCACCGGCTGCGCGCCGAATACCTGGTGGGCTGCGACGGCGGCCGCTCGACCATCCGCAAGGCGGCCGGCTTCGACTTCCCCGGCACCCCCTCGACGCTGGAGATGTACCTCGCCGACGTCAAGGGCATCGAGCTGGAGCCCCGGATGATCGGCGAGACCCTGCCCGGCGGCATGGTCATGGTCGGCCCGCTGCCCGGCGGCATCACCCGCCTGATCATCTGCGAGCGCGGCACCCCGCCGCAGCGCCGGGACAAGCCGCCCACCTGGGCCGAGGCCGCGGCCGCCTGGGAGCGGCTGACCGGCGACGACATCTCGCACGCCGAAGCGGTGTGGGTCTCCTCCTTCGGTGACGGCACCCGCCTGGTCACCGAGTACCGGCGCGGCCGGATCCTGCTCGCCGGCGACTCCGCGCACATCCACCTCCCGGCCGGCGGCCAGGGCATGAACACGAGCATCCAGGACGCCGTGAACCTGGGCTGGAAACTCGGCGCGGTGGTCGGCGGCCGGGCCCCGGAGGGCTTGCTCGACACCTACCACGACGAACGGCACCCGGTCGGCGAGCGGCTGATGATGAACACCCGCGCCCAGGGCCTGCTGTTCCTGTCCGGCCCCGAGGTGCAGCCGCTGCGCGACGTGCTGAACGAACTGATCCGCTACCCCGAGGTCAGCAAGCACCTGGCCGCGATGGTCTCCGGCCTGGAGATCCACTACGACCTGGACGGCGGCGCGGGCGCCCTGCTCGGCCGGCGGCTGCCGAACGTGCCGCTCACCGGCCACTCCAGGGTGGCCTCCAGCACGGAGGCGCTGCGCGCCGGGCGGGGCGTGCTGCTCGACCTGGCCGGCAACCCGCGGCTGCGGGAGCGGGCCTGGGCCTGGCGGGACCGGGTGG
The DNA here is from genome assembly GCF_044767465.1 of Streptomyces sp. NPDC101237. Classification (NCBI taxonomy): domain Bacteria; kingdom Bacillati; phylum Actinomycetota; class Actinomycetes; order Kitasatosporales; family Streptomycetaceae; genus Streptomyces; species Streptomyces sp. NPDC101237. The sequence continues at coordinate 29,904 of NZ_JBIWNY010000017.1, forward strand.
ACGTGGTGACGGCGACGGCGGACCTGCCGGCCGGCAGCCCGCTCGCGGACACCACGGCCGTGCTGGTCCGGCCCGACGGCTACGTGGCCTGGGTGGCGCCGGGCAGCCACGCGGATCTGCCGATGGCGCTGGAGCGGTGGTTCGGGCCGGCCCGGTGAGGCCGTGCCGCGGTTTGTCGTCGTGCGGCTGCCCCGCCGTCGTGGCTTGTCGCGCAGTTCCCCACGCCCCTTCGGGCGCTTTCCTCGAGGAGTTCTCATGCACAGCACCCTGATAGTCGCCCGGATGGAGCCGGCCCACAGCCAGGAAGTGGCCCGGCTGTTCAAGGAGTTCGACGAGACCGAGATGCCGCACCTGATGGGCACCCGGCGACGTGAGCTGTTCGCCTACCGCGGGCTGTACTTCCACCTCCAGCACTTCGACACCGACAACGGCGGCGAGCTGATCGAGTCGGCCAAGACCGACCCGCGGTTCGTGCAGATCAGCGAGGACCTGAAGCCGTTCATCCAGGCGTACGACCCGGCCACCTGGCGGTCTCCCGCCGACGCGGTCGCCACGCGCTTCTACGACTGGGAGGGCCGGGCGTGAACGCCAGGCGAGTGGTCATCACCGGGGTCGGGGTCATCGCCCCGGGCGGTGTCGGCACCAAGAACTTCTGGAACCTGCTCAGCGAGGGCCGCACCGCGACCCGCGGCATCACCTTCTTCGACCCGTCGTCCTTCCGGTCCCGGGTCGCCGCCGAGGTCGACTTCGACCCGGAGGAGCACGGGCTGAGCCCGCAGGAGATACGGCGCATGGACCGGGCGGCGCAACTGGCCGTCGTCAGCGCCCGCGAGGCCCTCGCCGACAGCGGCCTGGACCTGTCCGGCGCCGACCCGCACCGGGTCGGGGTCACCATCGGCAGCGCGGTCGGCGCGACCATGGGCCTGGACCAGGAGTACCGCGTGGTCAGCGACGGCGGCCGGCTCGACCTGGTCGACCACACCTACGCCGTCCCGCACCTCTACAACTACCTGGTGCCCAGCTCCTTCGCCGCCGAGGTCGCCTGGTCGGTGGGCGCCGAGGGCCCGGCCACCGTCGTCTCCACCGGCTGCACCTCGGGTCTGGACTCCGTCGGGCACGCCGTCGAGCTGATCCGGGAGGGCTCCGCCTGCGCGGTGATCGCCGGCGCCACCGACGCCCCGATCTCCCCGATCACGCTGGCCTGCTTCGACGCCATCAAGGCCACCACCCCGCGCAACGACGACCCCGAGCACGCCTCGCGCCCCTTCGACGGCACCCGCAACGGGTTCGTGCTGGGCGAGGGATCGGCCGTCTTCGTCCTGGAGGAGCTGGAGTCGGCCCGCAGCCGCGGCGCGCACATCTACGCCGAGATCGCCGGGTACGCCTCGCGCTGCAACGCCTTCCACATGACCGGACTGCGGCCGGACGGCGCCGAGATGGCCGAGGCGATCTCGGTCGCCCTGGACGAGGCCCGCCTGAACCCCGAGGCCATCGACTACATCAACGCGCACGGCTCAGGCACCAAGCAGAACGACCGGCACGAGACCGCCGCGTTCAAGAAGAGCCTCGGCGACCACGCGTACCGGACCCCGGTCTCCTCCATCAAGTCGATGGTCGGACACTCGCTCGGCGCGATCGGCTCCATCGAGATCGCCGCGTCCGTCCTCGCCATGGAGCACCACGTGGTGCCCCCGACCGCGAACCTGCACACCCCCGACCCCGAGTGCGACCTGGACTACGTCCCGCTCACCGCCCGCGAGCACCGCACCGACGCGGTGCTCACCGTGGGCAGCGGGTTCGGCGGCTTCCAGAGCGCGATGGTGCTCGCCCGACCGGAGAGGAACACGGCAGCATGAGCACGCGCACGGTTGTCACCGGGCTCGGCATCGCCGCGCCCAACGGACTGGGAACCGCCGACTACTGGGCGGCGGCCCGCGCCGGCAAGAGCGGCATTGCCCGGATCACCCGGTTCGACCCGTCCGGCTACCCGGCGAAACTGGCCGGGGAGGTCCCCGGGTTCAACGCCGGGGAGCACCTGCCGAGCCGGCTGCTCGCCCAGACCGACCACATGACCCGCCTCGCGCTCGTCGCGACGGACTGGGCGCTGGCCGACGCCGACGTCACCCCGGCCGACCTGCCCGCGTACGACATGGGCGTGGTCACCGCCAGTTCCTCCGGCGGCTTCGAGTTCGGCCAGGGGGAGCTGCAGAAGCTGTGGAGCCAGGGCAGTCAGTTCGTCTCGGCATACCAGTCGTTCGCCTGGTTCTACGCGGTCAACAGCGGTCAGATCTCCATCCGCAACGGGATGAAGGGGCCCAGCGGGGTCGTCGTCTCGGACCAGGCGGGCGGGCTCGAGGCACTGGCCCACGCCCGGCGGCAGATCCGCAAGGGGACCCAGCTCATCGTCTCCGGGGCGATCGACGCGTCCGTCTGCCCGTGGGGGTGGGTGGCGCAGCTGGCCAGCGACCGGCTGTCCACGTCCGAGGAGCCCGAGCGCTCCTACCTGCCGTTCGATCCGGCCGCGGCCGGGCACGTGGCCGGCGAGGGCGGGGCGATCCTGATCCTGGAGGCCGAGGAGACGGCCGTACGGCGCGGCGCGCGGGTGTACGGGGAGATCGCCGGGTACGGCGCCACCTTCGACCCGGCGCCGGGCAGCGAGCGGCCGCCGGGGCTGCGCAAGGCCGTCGAACTGGCCCTCGCCGACGCCGGCGTGGACGCGGCCGACGTGGACGTCGTGTTCGCCGACGCGGCGGCCGTGCCGGAGCTGGACCGGGTGGAGGCGGACGCGCTGAGCGACGTCTTCGGCCCGCACGGCGTGCCGGTGACCGCGCCGAAGACGATGACCGGGCGGCTGTACTCGGGTGCGGCGCCGCTGGACGTGGCGACGGCACTCCTCGCCATCAGGGACGGGGTCGTGCCGGCGACGGTGCACGTCTCGCCGGAGGCGGGCTACGACCTCGACCTGGTGGTGGGGGAGGCCCGGCTGACCGAGGTGCGCACGGCGCTGGTGCTGGCGCGCGGCCACGGCGGCTTCAACTCGGCGATGGTCGTGCGGGCCTGACGCGCCGTGGGGGGGCGCGGCCGGGGGCCGGGCGCCGGCCCGCCCGGGCCGCGCGCGCCGGTGCCCGCCCCCCCCCAGGGCCCGGGCGGCTACACCGGGGCGTGGGGGGGGCGGGCCTGCGGCGCGGGGGGGGCGCGCGCCGGGGCCCCGGCCGCGCCCCCGCCGTGGCCGAGCTCGCGGTTCCCCGCGCCCCCGAGGGGGCGCGGCGGCACTGCGCAAGCGCCGGTCAGCGTCCCCACCCTCAGCCCCCGCCGTCCCCCGCCCCCCAAAGACACACCCGCCCTTCCGGCCCACCACTCTCTCCCACGCCGGGCCGGAAGGGCGGGTGTTCCCGTTCGTGGAAACGATTCGCAGAACCGAAAGGAAGATCACCGTGGCCACCCAGTCCTTCACCCTCGACGACCTCAAGCGGATCCTGCTGGAGGCCGCCGGTGCCGACGAGAGCGTCGACCTCGACGGGGACATCCTCGACACCGACTTCGAGGAGCTCAGCTACGAGTCGCTCGCCATCCTGGAGACCTGCGGGCGCATCGAGCGGGAGTACGCCATCACGCTCGACGACTCCGTGGTGACCGAGGCCAAGACCCCCCGCGAGCTGCTCGCCCTCGTCAACACCCAGCTCGGTGACGTCACCGCCACCGCCGCCTGACCACGCTCCGTCCCCTCCTGCCGCCGGCGCCCGCCCCCGATCGTTCCGGGCGCCGGCGGCACCCCCACGCCCTGTGCACGACCCCCACGCCCTGTGCACGACCCGAACGCCCTGAAAGGGAGCGGCAGACATGTCCGAACAGCAGCAGAAGGTCGCCCTGGTCTCCGGGGCCACCAGCGGGATCGGCCTCGCCTCGGCGCGGCTGCTGGCCCAGCAGGGCCACCGCGTCTTCATCGGCTCCCGCGACGCCGCCAACGTGGAGCGGACCGTCAAGGAACTGCGCGCGGAGGGCCTGGAGGTCGACGGCGCCACCCTCGACGTCCGGTCCGCGCTGTCCATCGCGAACTTCGTCCAGGCCGCCGTCGACCGCTACGGCACCGTCGACGTCCTGGTCAACAACGCCGGCCGGTCCGGCGGCGGGGTCACCGCCGACATCGACGACGAACTCTGGTACGACGTCGTCGAGACCAACCTCAACAGCGTCTTCCGCCTCACCCGCGCCGTCCTCACCACCGGCGGCATGCGGGACAAGAGCCGCGGCCGGATCATCAACATCGCCTCGACCGCCGGCAAGCAGGGCGTGGTCCTCGGTGCGCCGTACTCCGCCTCCAAGCACGGCGTGGTGGGCTTCACCAAGGCCCTCGGCAACGAGCTGGCCCCCACCGGCATCACCGTCAACGCGGTCTGCCCGGGATACGTCGAGACGCCCATGGCCCAGCGCGTCCGGGCCGGCTACGCGGCCGCCTACGCCACCTCCGAGGACGCCATCCTCGACAAGTTCCAGGCGAAGATCCCGCTCGGCCGCTACTCCACGCCCGAGGAGGTCGCCGGACTCGTCGGCTACCTCGCCTCCGACACCGCCGCCTCCATCACCGCCCAGGCCCTGAACGTCTGCGGCGGCCTCGGCAACTTCTGAAAACCCCGGCACCCTCTAGGAGTTCACGCATGTCCGAGCCGAAGGAAGTCGAGCACGAGATCACGATCTCGGCGCCGGCCGCCGAGGTCTACCGGCTGATCGCCGACGTGGCCAACTGGCCGCGGATCTTTCCGCCGACCATCTACGTCGACCACCTGGAGCGCTCCGCCGACCAGGAGCTGATCGGGATCTGGGCCACCGCCAACGGCGAGGCCAAGAACTGGACGTCGCACCGGGTGCTGGACCCCGCCGGTCTGCGGATCACCTTCCGGCAGACGGTCTCCACCCCGCCCGTCGCGAGCATGGGCGGCACCTGGATCATCGAGCCGCTCGACGACGCCAGTGCCCGGGTCCGGCTGCTGCACGACTACACCGCCGTCGACGACGACCCGGCCGGGCTCGCCTGGATCGACGAGGCCGTCGACCGCAACTCCCGCTCCGAACTGGCCGCGCTGAAGACCAACATCGAACTCGCCACCGCCTCCGAGGAACTGACCTTCTCCTTCGAGGACACCGTCGAGGTCGACGGCTCCGCCAAGGACCTCTACGACTTCGTCAACGAGGCCGACCGCTGGTCCGAGCGGCTGCCGCACGTGGCGACCGTCCGCCTCACCGAGGACACCCCGGGCCTGCAGACCCTGGAGATGGACACCCGCGCCAAGGACGGCTCGACGCACACCACCAAGTCCTACCGGGTCTGCCTGGACGGCCGGAAGATCGCCTACAAGCAGACCACCCTGCCGGCCCTGATGAACCTGCACACCGGCTACTGGACGTTCCGCGAGACCGACGAGGGCACCTTCGCCTCCTCGCAGCACACCGTCGTGCTGCGCCCGGAGAACATCGAGAAGATCCTCGGCCCGGACGCCGGAGTCGCCGAGGCCCGCGCGTACGTGCAGGGCGCGCTCAGCACCAACAGCCGCGCCACCCTGAACCACGCCAAGGCGTACGCCGAAGCGAGGCGCTGACCCATGGCCGGTGCCGACGCTGTCGAGACGCATGTCGTGGTGGTCGGCGCCGGACCCGTCGGGCTGATGCTCGCCGGGGAACTGCTGCTCGGCGGCGCCGAAGTGACCGTACTGGAAAGCCTGGACGCCCCGACCACGGAGTCGCGGGCGTCCACCCTGCACGCCCGCACCATGGAACTGCTGCGCCAGCGCGGCCTGCTCGACGGGCCCGGCGGCTTCGGCGACCCCGAGCCGCCGCCCCAGGAGCCGCGCGGCCACTTCGGCGGCCTCCCGCTCGACCTCACCCTGCCCAGCAGCCACCCCGGCCAGTGGAAGGTGCCGCAGACCCGCACCGAGGAACTCCTCGGCGCCTGGGCGCGCCGGCTCGGGGCCCGGGTGCTGCGCGGCCACCGGGTCGTGGCGCTGCGGCAGGAGCCCGACCGGGTGCTCGTCACCGCCGAACGCGGCGGCGAACGGCGGGAGTTCACCGCACGGTACGTGGTCGGCTGCGACGGCGAGCACTCCGTCGTACGCCGCCTCGCGGGCATCGCCTTCCCCGGCGACGACGCCGGACGGGAGCTGATCCGCGCCGACGTCGACGGCATCGACATCCAGAACCGGCGCTTCCAGCGGCTCCCGAACGGACTCGCCATCGCGGCCCGCCGCGGCGACGGCGTCACCCGCGTCATGGTCCACCGGTTCGGCACCCCGCCCCGCGGCTCGGGCGAGGCGGAGTTCGCCGACATCGTGACCGCCTGGCGGGACGTCACCGGCGAGGACATCGCCCACGGCACCCCGCTGTGGGTCAACTCCTTCGGCGACGCCTCCCGGCAGGCCGAGCAGTACCGCACCGGCCGCGTGCTGCTGGCCGGCGACGCGGCCCACCAGCAGATGCCGATCGGCGGCCAGGCCCTGAACCTCGGCCTCCAGGACGCCGTCAACCTGGGCTGGAAGCTAGCGGCCACCGTCCTCGGCCGGGCCCCGGCGCACCTGCTGGACACCTATCACGACGAACGGCACGCGGTCGGACGGCGCGTCCTGTCCAACATCCGCGCCCAGGCCCGGCTGCTGCTCGGCGGCCCCGAGGTGGACCCGGTCCGCTCGGTCGTCGGCGAACTCACCTCGTACGAGAACGTCCGCGCCCACCTCGCCGGGATGATCAGCGGTCTCGACGTGCGGTACGGCGACGCCCCGCCGGGCGACGAGCCCGGTCCCGTCGGCGCACGGCTGCCCGAGCTGCGGCTCGACTCGGGCGCGACCACCGCCGACCTGCTGCACTCCGCGCGCGGGCTGCTGCTCGTCACGGACGGGTCGCTGACCGGGGCGGCCGGCGACTGGTCGGCCTCCGTCGACACGGTCACCGCCCGCCCCCGGGACACCGGCCCGCTCTCCTTCGGAGCCGTGCTCGTACGACCCGACGGTTACGTCGCCTGGGCGGGCGGCTCCGCGGACGGACTGCGCGAGGCCCTCGGCCGCTGGTTCGCACCCGTGACGGCCGTCCCGGCCGCCCCGTCCGCCGCGCACACCGGCACGCGATCACCACAACTGACTGGCAGGAGAAGAAAGATGGGCAACCTGACGGGAAAGACCGCCCTGGTCACCGGCGCCAGCCGGGGCATGGGCCGGGCCACCGCCGAGCGGCTCGCCGCCGACGGCGCGCTGGTCGCCGTGCACTACGGCACCAGCGAGGAGGCCGCCGCCGAGGTGGTCACCGGGATCGAGAAGGACGGCGGCCGGGCGTTCGCGGTCAAGGCCGAACTGGGCACGCCCGGCGACGTCCACGAGCTGTTCCTGGCCGTCGAGGCCGGGCTGAAGGAGCGCACCGGCGAGACCGACCTGAACATCCTGGTCAACAACGCCGGTGTGATGGGCGGTGTCAAGGCCGAGGACACCACCCCGGAGCAGTTCGACCGGATCTTCGCCGTCAACGCGAAGGCGCCGTTCTTCGTCATCCAGCGCGCCCTGGCCAACATGCCCGACGGCGGCCGCATCGTGAACATCTCCTCGGGCCTGACCCGGTTCGCCAACCCGGACGAGATCGCCTACGCCATGAGCAAGGGCGCGGTGGAGCAGCTGGCGCTCCACTACGCCAAGCTGCTCGGCCCGCGCGGGATCACCGTCAACAGCGTCGCCCCGGGCATCACCCGCAACGGCAACCCGGTGTTCGGCATCCCCGAGGCCGTCGAGGCCATGTCGGCGCTGTCCACCTTCAACCGGGTCGGCGAACCGCAGGACGTCGCCGACGTCATCGCCTTCCTCGTCTCCGACGACGCCCGCTGGGTCACCGGCTCCTTCGTCGACGCGAGCGGCGGCACGCTCCTCGGGTGACGCGGTGACCAGGACCCTTCCGTCACCGGTCGCCGCCGGTCCGGACGAGCGGTTCGGCCCCCGCCTGTGGGGCCTGCTGCTCGTCCTCGCCGGCAACATGCTCATCGACGCGCTGGAGGTGTCCGTCGCGGTGGTGGCGCTGCCCGCCATCGGCACGGACCTCGGCGCCGCGCCGACCGTCACCCAGTGGGCGATGACCGGCTTCGCCGCGGGCTTCGGCGGACTGCTGCTGTTCGGCGCCCGCGCGGTGACCCTGCTCGGCCGCCGCCCGGTCTACCTCGCGGCGCTGCTCGCCTTCGCCGCGGCCTCCGTGCTCAGCGCCCTCGCCCAGGACCCGTGGCTGCTGCTGGCCACCCGCCTGGTCAAGGGCTTCTGCGCGGCCCTCACCGCCCCCACCGGCCTCGCCATCATCACCAGCACCTTCCCCGAGGGCAGGCAGCGCAGCCGGGCGGTCTCGGTCTACACCCTGTTCGGCGCGGGCGGCTTCACGGCCGGCCTGATCCTCTCCGGCTGGCTGACGGAGACCTCCTGGCGCTGGGCGTTCGCGTTCCCGGCGCCGGTGGTGCTGGTGCTGTTCGCGTTCGGGCTGGCCGTGATTCCGAAGGAAGCCGACCCGAACTTCCCGACGAGGAGCGGTGACAGCGCCCCGAAGGGGCGCGGGGCCGTCCTGGACCTGCGGCCACCGCCGCGCGGGCGCGACCTGCCCCAGCGGCGCCGCACCATCGCCACGACGGCACAGCGCTACGACCTCCCCGGCGCCCTCACCCTCCTGGCGGCCCTCCTCGCCCTCGTCCAGGGCATCACCCGGCTCCCCGGCCACGGCTGGAGCGACCCGAGAGCCGTCGGGCCGCTCTGCCTGGCCGTCGTGCTGCTGGCGGTGTTCTGCCTCGTCGAGCGCGGCGCGCCCCACCCGCTGCTCACGTTCGGCCCCTCCGTGCGCGGCAACCCCGCCCTGCTCCGCTCCGCCGCGGGCGCCGCCTGTCTCAACGGCTCCTACCTGGGCCTCCTGTTCGTCCTCACCTACCAGACCCAGACCCTGGCCCACTGGTCCCCGCTGCGCGCGGCCCTCGCCCTCACCCCGGCCGCCGTACCCCCGGCACTGACCGCGCTGGCCTCCGGCCGCCTGGTCGCCAGGTTCGGCGCCCCTCGCCTGATCGTGGCCGGTGCCGCCTGCGCGTTCGCCGGTTACCTGCTCCAACTGCGGCCGCACTCCTGGCCGTTGGACTATCCCGGCCGGATGCTGCCCACGCTGCTGCTGGTCGGCGCCGGCTTCGTGCTGTCCTTCGCCGCGCTGAACATGCAGGCGATGTCCCGCCTCGCGCCCGCGGACAGGCTCACCGGCAGTGGCCTGTACCAGACGGCCGTACAGCTCGCCGCGGTCGTCACCGTCGCCGTCGTCGCCGCCCTGCTCGTCGCCGGGACACCCGCGGCGGGCGCCGGCCCGGCCGCCGCGGCGGACGCCTGCCGGCCCGCGCTGACCCTGGTCGCCGTCCTCGGCTTCCTGGGCCTGCTCGTCGGCCTCACCGGCCTGCTCCGGAGAACCCCACCCTCCTCACTCCATCACGGGGAATGACCATGGACCAGACAACGCAGAGCTGGGTCTTCGACGACCTGGAGGACGAATTAGACGATCTGGACTACGAGTTCGAGCGCGACCAGGTCGTCGAGGTGATCCCGCCCAGCCTGCCGCACCTCGCCTCCGCCGGCCTCGCCGAACGCACCCGGATCATCGACGCGTACGTGCGCGGCGAACTCGCCCGGGTCCTGCGGGTGTCACCCGAGAGCATCGACACCGTGGGCCGCCCGATGAACAGCCTGGGCATCGGCTCCATCAACGGCCTGGAACTCCAGCGCCGGATGGAGGCCGCGCTCGGCGTGGACGTCAACCTCAACCGGCTGCTGCGCGCCAACAGCGCCGCCGAGCTGGTGGAGTGCCTGGCCGGACAGCTCGGTCCGGAGGACAGCCCGCACAAGCACGCCGGGAGGGCCGAGTACCACCTGGTCGCGCACGACATACCGAGCCCGACGTGATCGGGCGGATGCCGGTCCTGCGGTCCGGCACCGAAACCCTCGCGGCCGCGCCCCGGCTGCCGGCCGTCGGGCAGCTGGACGTCTGGATGGTCCGCCGGGCGCCGCTGGAGACCGCGGCCGAACTGCTCGACCTGACCGAGCTGAGCGAGGCGGAACGACGGCGGACCGCGTCCTTCGTCCGGCCCACGGACGGGGTGACGTACGCCTCCGCGCACGTCGCCCTGCGCCGGCTGCTCGGCGCCTACCTGGGGCTGGCCCCCCAGGACGTGCCGTTCGTGCGCGAGCCCTGCCCGGGCTGCGCCGAGCCGCACGGCCGCCCGGCCGTCGCCCACCCCGACCCGCCGCTGCACTTCTCGCTGGCGCACAGCCACGGCATGGCCGTGATCGCCGTCTCCCGGACGGTCGTCGGCGCCGACGTGGAGCGGCTGCCGCGGGCCGAGACGGTCGAGGTGTGCGCCCCGGCCCTCCACCCCGGGGAGCAGGCGGAGCTGGCGGCGCTCGACGACGCGAGCCGGCGGCGCGCGGCCTTCGGGCGGCTGTGGACCCGCAAGGAGGCCTACCTCAAGGCGCTGGGCACCGGTCTGTCCCGCGACCCCGGCCACGACTACCTCGGTGCCGACCGGCACCGCAGGCCGGCCGGCTGGACGCTGCTCGACCTGCCGTCCGGGCCCCGGCACAACGCGGCCGTCGCCGTGCGCGGCGGGGCCCCCGAGCAGGTCACCGTGCGCTGGGTGCCGCCCTACGCGCTGTACGCCGGACAGACGGTCGACCTGGACGCCGACGGCACCGTGGGCGTGCCCGTGCACCGGGGCACCGACGGCACGAACACCGCAGTATCCGACTGGGGAGCGTGACCCACCAATGTCACTCGAACAGAAAGCCGACCGACCGAGCCTGCACGACCGCGAGCACCGCGGCCAGTGGAGCGCCACCGAGCGGATCGAGGAACTCGGTCTCATGAAGGAGGCCGCCCGGCACGGCGATCCGCTCGCCACCGAGCGCCAGCACGCCAAGGGCAAGCTCACCGCCTACGAGCGCATCGAACTCCTGCTCGACGAGGGGTCGTTCAACGAGGTCGAGATGCTCCGCCGGCACCGGGCCACCGGCTTCGGCCTGGAGAAGAAGCGGCCGTACACCGACGGCGTGATCACCGGCTGGGGCACCGTCCACGGCCGTACCGTCTTCGTCTACGCGCACGACTTCCGCATCTTCGGCGGTGCCCTCGGCGAGGCCCACGCCCAGAAGATCCACAAGATCATGGACATGGCCGTCTCGGCCGGCGCCCCGCTGGTGTCCCTCAACGACGGCGCCGGCGCCCGGATCCAGGAGGGCGTCTCCGCGCTCGCCGGCTACGGCGGCATCTTCCAGCGCAACACCCGCGCCTCCGGGGTGATCCCGCAGATCAGCGTGATGCTCGGCCCGTGCGCGGGCGGCGCCGCCTACTCGCCGGCGCTGACCGACTTCGTCTTCATGGTCCGGGACATCGCGCAGATGTTCATCACCGGACCGGACGTCGTCAAGGCGGTGACCGGCGAGGAGATCAGCCAGAACGACCTCGGCGGCGCCGACGTCCACGCCACCGCCTCCGGCGTCGCCCACTTCGCCTACGACGACGTGCGCAGCTGCCTGGAGGACGTACGGCACCTGCTGTCGCTGCTGCCCTCCAACAACCGCGACCTGCCGCCCCGGGTGCCGACCGAGGACCCCGCCGACCGGCGCACCGACCGCCTCCTGGAACTGGTCCCGGACGATCCCGGCCGGGTCTACGACATCCGGTCCGTCATCGAGGAGATCGTCGACGACGGCGACTACTTCGAGATCCAGCCCAGCTTCGCGACCAACGTGGTGTGCGCGCTGTCCCGGCTGGACGGCGAGGTCGTCGGCATCGTCGCCAGCCAGCCGGCGTCCTTCGCGGGCGTCCTGGACATCGACGCCAGCGAGAAGGCGGCGCGGTTCGTGCAGTTCTGCGACGCGTTCAACATCCCGCTGGTCACCCTGATCGACGTGCCGGGCTTCCTGCCGGGCGTCGACCAGGAGCACAACGGCATCATCCGGCGCGGCGCGAAGCTGCTGTACGCCTACTGCAACGCCACCGTGCCGCGCATCTCCCTGGTGCTGCGCAAGGCCTACGGCGGCGCCTACATCGTCATGGACTCCCGTTCCATCGGCACCGACCTGGCGCTGGCCTGGCCGTCCAACGAGATCGCCGTGATGGGCGCGGAGGGCGCGGCGAACGTCATCTTCCGCCGGGAGATCGCGGCCGCGGACGACCCCGAGTCCACCCGCGCGCAGAAGATCAAGGAGTACCAGGCGGAGCTGATGCACCCCTACTACGCGGCCGAACGCGGTCTGATCGACGACGTCATCGACCCGCGGCAGACCCGTGGCACCCTGATCCGCGCCCTCGCGATGCTGCGCGGCAAGCAGGCCGACCTGCCGTGCCGCAAGCACGGCAACCCGCCGCAGTGACGGCCGCCCGGACCGCGGCGCCCGCCGCGGTGGACGCCACCCTCACCGGCGGCCCGCGCGTCGCCGGCGGCGCGAAGGCCGCCGGCGGTGCCACCGGTCCCGCCGGCCAGGACGGCGCGCTGGTCATCAAGGTCGTCAAGGGCACGGCGGGCCCCGCCGAGCTGGCCGCGCTGACCACCGTCCTGCTGGCCCGCGCGGCCGCCCTGGCCGCCGCGGACCCGTGCCCGCTGGAGCCCCGCCCGGTGGCCGGCTGGCGCCGCCCGGAACGCCTCGCGGCGCACCGCGACCCCCGCGGCTGGCGGGTCGCGGGTTCACCCGCGGCCTGACCCGGCCCCTCACCCGAATTGGAGCCACGGACCCCATGACGTCCCCGTCCCTCGACCGGGCCGCCACGGTCCTCGAACTGCGTGCCGAACTCGACGCCCTGCGCGCCGAGTTCACCGCACTCGCGGACCGTGCGGCCGTCGCCGAACTGATCGACCGCTACATCACCCTGCTCGACACCCAGGACGAGAACGGCTTCGACCCCGCCTGGCCGGCCGCGGTCTTCACCGAGGACTGCCGCCTGGAGTTCCCGGTCGGCACCGTCGAGGGCCGCGACCAGGCCGCCGCCTTCCACTACGACCGCAAGTCCCGCTTCGCCCGCACCCACCACCTGGCCGCCAACTACGGCATCCGGGTGGACGGGGACACCGCGCGGATCCGCATCCACCTCGTCGCGTCCCACGTGCACCACGGCGACGGTCCGGACCCGGACGGCCGCTTCGACATCGGCGGCCACAGCGAGGGCGAGGCGGTCCGCACCCCGGAGGGCTGGCGGCTCAGCCGCTGGCGCTTCCACCTGATGTGGTCCGACGGCGCGGGCCCGCGCCCCGGCCCCGACCCCGACGTACTGCGCAGTTCCCAGCCCCGCCCACGCCAGACGAAAGGACGATGAGACCGTGTCAGGTACACCGACCACCGCGCTCGACCTGGGCGCCCTGCGCGAGACTCCCGGCGACGACCGCCGGCGCGCCTTCGAGACCTTCCTCTGCCGGAATCTGGCCCAGCACCTGGACATCCCGCCGGCCCACCGCATCGCCCGCGACCGTCCCCTCTACACCCAGGGCATCGACTCCCTCACGGCCCTGACCCTCCAGCGCACCCTGGAGTCGGCCCTGAACATCCCGGTGCCCGCCCACCACCTCCTGCGCGAGCAGTCGGTGGGCGAACTGGCCGCGACACTCAGCGACTTGGTGGACCGGACCTGAGCCTCGCGGACGCTCCTGTGCCGTTGGGTGCGAGATGCCCGGCATCTGGCACCCAACGGCACAGCAGCCCTCCGACAACGATGTCGGAATCGGGTTCGCGCCGGGCCCGGCGCGCGGCGCGTGGCATGCTGAGGGCCGGACGGACCGAGAGGCGGCGGACGCGATGGACTGGGCGCGGTTCGCGCAGCAGCTGGCGGCGATGGCGCGCGACCTGCTGGCGCAGGAGTCGGTCGACGCCACCCTGGCGCGGATCACCGGCTCGGCCACGGAACTGGTGGAGGGCTGCGACGCGGCCGGCATCCTGGTGCTGCGCGGCACGGAGGTGCGCACGCTCGCGCCCACGGACCGGCTGGTCGTCGAGAGCGACCGGCTCCAGGAGCGGCTCGCCGAGGGGCCGTGCTTCGACGTCGCCCAGGCCGAGACCGACGAGCGGGTGTTCCGCATCCGCGACTTCACCCGCGAGCAGCCCCGCTGGCCCGCCTACGCGCCCGCGGCCCACCGGCTGGGCGTGGGCAGCATGATGGGCTTCCTGCTGTACACCGAGGACGAGGAACTGGGCGCGCTGAACGTCTACTCCCGCCGCCCCGGGGCCTTCACTGAGGCCAGTGAACTGGCCGGCTGGCTGCTCGCCTCCCACGGGGCGGTCGCCTTCTCCAGCGCCCGCACCCAGGCCCAGCTGGAACAGGCCGTCGCCACTCGGCACGTGATCGGCGAGGCCATGGGCATCCTGATGGGCGGCCACCACCTCTCCGAGGAGGAGGCCTTCGGCGTGCTGCGCCGCTACTCGCAGGAGAACAACGTCAAACTCCGCGAGGTCGCCCGCCGGATCTGCGAAGAGGGCCCGCTGCCCTGAGCACCGCGGGTGACCGGTGACCGGCCTTCCGTGCCCGCGGGCGCCGCGTGCGCCCGGTGGGGACGAGCCGTCTTCTGGGCGCCCCCGGCAGGACTCGAACCTGCGGCCAAGCGCTTAGAAGGCGCCTGCTCTATCCACTGAGCTACGGGGGCTCGCTGTGCTGGCCTCGCACGTCCTGCCCTGGCCGGACCGGACCGTGACGGTGCCGGGGACAAGGATAGAACTCCCCGGTCCTCGTCCCGGTTGCTTCGCCTCCGTGGCTCGATGTGGAGGTTCGGTGAAGCGGTCCTGATAATCGCAGGCAGGTACGAATCGTGCATCGCTTTTGGCGCCTGACGCACCGGGTGTTGTGCACTCGTTATGCCTGGACTGTGCCTCCGTCCCGGTCGTCCCTTCCGCCCGTTGTGTCCTGTCGGCGCGCAGACATGTCTATATGCTTCAGAATTCCCCTAAAATTGGGCATTCTTCGCATGTGGTGACCTTGGACGTACGGCCCCAGCTGCTCGACACGCTCTCCGCTCTGCGCGACCGTGTCGCCGCCGCACGCTTCCCGCTGCCCCTGGCCGGGGCCGCACGCGCGCGTGCCAATCGCGACGAACTGCTCGCCCAGCTCGACGACTATCTGGTGCCCCGGCTCAAAGAGCCCGAAGCGCCACTGCTCGCCGTCGTGGGCGGCTCCACCGGCGCGGGCAAGTCGACCCTCGTCAACTCCCTGGTGGGCCGCCGGGTCAGTGAGGCCGGCGTGCTGCGGCCCACGACCCGCACACCGGTACTGGTCTGTCATCCCGAGGACCATCACTGGTTCAGCGGCATGCGCGTGCTGCCCGAACTCACGCGCGTGTGGGTGCCGCACCAGGAGCCCGGCGACGACCCCCTCCTCCCCGGCGAGAACCCCGCGCGCGTGCTGCGGGTCGAGACCGTCGACAGCCTCCCGCGCGGACTGGCCCTCCTCGACGCACCCGACATCGACTCCCTCGTCGTCGACAACCGGGTCCTCGCCGCCGAACTGATCTGCGCCGCCGACATCTGGGTGATGGTCACGACGGCCGCGCGCTACGCGGACGCCGTCCCCTGGCACCTGCTGCGCACCGCCAAGGAGTACGACGCCACCCTGGTGACGGTCCTCGACCGGGTACCGCACACGGTCGTCTCGGAGGTCTCCCGGCAGTACGGCGCCCTCCTCACCAAGGCCGGACTCGGCGAGGTGCCCCGGTTCACGGTGCCCGAGCTGCCCGAGTCCGCCTGGGGCGGCGGCCTGCTCCCGGCCACCGCCGTCGCCCCGCTGCGCGCCTGGCTCCTGCAGCAGGCCCAGGACCCCGGCGCCCGCCGGCAGACCCTGGCCCGCACCGCCCACGGCGTCCTCGACTCCCTCAAGGCCCGGCTGCCCGAGCTGGCCGGCGCCGCCGCCGCCCAGTACGCCGCGGCCCTTCGGCTGAACTCCGCCGTCGAGACGGCCTACGACAGCGAGCACACGCGCGTGCGCGGCCGGCTCCAGAGCGGCGCGGTCCTCGCCGGGGACGCCCTCAAACGCTGGCGCGCCTTCCCCGTCGACTGCGCCGCGGGCGAACTCCTGGACGCCCTGGTGGAGAGCCTCGCCGCGCTGCTGCTGTGCGCCGTCACCGCCGCCGACGAGCGGGTCGACGACTCCTGGCGCCGCGAACCCGCCTCCTCCGCCCCCGGACTCACCGACCGGGACCCCTCCCTGGAGAGCGCCGAGCACCGCATCGGCATCGCCGTCCGGCGCTGGCGGCGCGAGCTGGAGGAGTGCGCCGACGACGAGGTGCGCGAGCTGGACCGCAGCGTCGCACCGGACTCCGAGGGCGTCGCCGCCCTGGTGGCCACCGCGCTGCTCGGCGGGCGCCGCACCCGGGCCGCGGGGGAGCGGCTCGCCGAGCGCATCGGCGCCCACGGCGCGCTGCGGCTGCGGGACCGCGCCGGACGGCTGCTCGGGGAGCACGTGGACCGCGTCATGCACACCGAACGCGAACGCCGCCTCGCCCCGCTGGACGCCCTGGACGTCCACCCCGAGCCGCAGGCCGAACTCATCGCCGCCCTGTCCGTCCTCCAGAAGGAGAGGTGACCGGTGACCGCCGTCACTGACCACGACCACACGGATCGCATGGAACGCATGGATCACACCGGTGACTACACAGGCGACCGTCCGGGTGACGGCACCGGCGGGTACGCCGCCGACCGCGAGGGCGCCCCGACGGTGCCCGGCTCCGCGCAGGAACCGGGACGCGAGCCCGCGCGCGAGCCGGGACGACAGGCGGGGCACCGGCCGGGACGGGCGCCCGGACGGGAGACGGGCCGGGACGCCGGACACGAGACCGTGCCGGACCCCGGCCACGAACGGGGCGAGGACCCGGTGAGGGCCGCCGCGAAGGACACCGCGAAGGGCACCGCGATGGAGTCGGTCAGGGATTCGGGGAGGGACGCGGGGCAGGTCCGGGGACGGGAGCCGGGGACCGGCTCCGCGCAGGGCGCCGGGACGGACGCGTCCGCACCGGACCACCGCGGGGACGCCGCGCCCCGCCTCGCGAAGGACCCGGCACCGGAGGCGTCCGGCGACCGGCGTGAGGGGACCGGCGCGGACCCCGCGGACCGGCCCGGGGGTGCCGAGGGGACCGACACCGAGACCGTCCCGCACGCGCGCGGGCGGGAACAACGCGAGCAGCCGCAGCGCGATCAGCGGCAGGAGCGGCAGGAGCGGCAGCAGCCGGGCGAGACCGGCGGGGACGGCAGGGACGGCGAGGCCGGTGCCGAGGAGGACGTCTGGGACGACGGCCTCATCGCCCGCCGGGTCACCGAGACCGCCAAACCCGCCGTCCCCGTCGTGGAGACCCGGGGTCCGGGCGCCCCGCCCCCGGCCCCGCTGGCCTACGAGGGCCCGCTGCGCTCCCGCCTCGACGCGCTGCGCGAACTGGTCGGCCTCTCCCGCACCCGCCTCGACAGCCAGACCCTCTCCGAGGCCGGCCGGGTCCTCGACGAGGCCGCCGCCCGGCGCCGGCTCTCCGGCCAGCACACCGTCATCGCCATCGCCGGCGCCACCGGAAGCGGCAAGTCGCAGCTGTTCAACGCGCTCGCCGGCGTCGCCATCTCGGAGACCGGCGTACGGCGCCCGACCACCGCCGCGCCCATCGCGTGCAGCTGGAGCGACGGCAGCGCCGCCCTCATCGACCGGCTCGGCATCCCGGGCCGGCTGCGCCGCCGCCCCGTGCACAACCCGGAGGCGGACGCCCAGCTGCGCGGCCTGATCCTGATCGACCTGCCCGACCACGACTCGGCGGTGGTCCAGCACCGCGAACACGTCGACCGGATCCTGAAGCTGGTGGACGCGGTGATCTGGGTCGTCGACCCGGAGAAGTACGCCGACGCGGTGCTCCACGAGCGCTACCTGCGGCCCCTGTCCGGCCACGCCGAGGTCATGTTCATCGTCCTCAACCAGACCGACCGGCTGCCCGGCGAGGCCGCCGACCTGGTCCTGGACGACCTGCGCCGGGTGCTGGACGAGGACGGCGTCGCGCTCGGCGAGTACGGCGAACCGGGCGCCACGGTGCTGGCGCTGTCCGCGCTCACCGGCGAGGGCGTCGGCGAACTGCGCGAGTCCCTCGGCCAGTTCGTCTCCGAGCGGGGCGCCGCGGCGCGCCGGGTCGCCGCCGACGTCGACGCCGCCGCGGCCGGGCTGCGGCCCGTGTACGCCACCGGGCGCCGCGCCGGACTCAGCGAGGAGGCGCGCGAGGACTTCGCGGCCCGGCTCGCCGACGCGGTGGGCGCCACCGCCGCCGGCGACGCCGCCGAACGCGCCTGGCTGCGCAACGCCAACCGGGCCTGCGGCACCCCGTGGCTGAGGCTGTGGCGCTGGCACCAGGGACGCGCCGACCAGCCCACCGGACGCCTCCAGCAGGCCCAGCCGGAGGAGGAGGCCACCGCCCGCCAGCGCGTCGAGCAGGCCGTGCGCACGGTCTCCGACCGGGCCTCGGCGGGACTGCCCGCGCCGTGGGCACAGGCGGTGCGCGAGGCGGCCGTCCGCGGATCGCAGGGCCTACCGGAGGCGCTGGACGACCTCGCCACCCAGGCCGGGCTGCCGCCGGGCCGCCCGCCGCGGCCCGGCTGGTGGCCGGTGGCGGTGCTCGCCCAGGCCGCCATGACGCTCCTCCAGGTGGTCGGCGGGCTGTGGCTGGTCGGGCAGATCGCCGGGATGATGGCGCCCAATCTGGGCGTGCCGGTGCTGCTGATGGTCGCCGGCATCGTCGGCGGACCCCTGGTCGAATGGGGCTGCCGGATGGCCGCCCGGGGACCGGCCCGGCGGTACGGACTGGAGGCGGAACGCCGGCTGCGGGAGGCGGCGGCCGGGTGCGGCCGGGCCCGGGTGCTGGATCCGGTGGCGGCTGAGCTGCTGCGCTACCAGGAGGTGCGCGAGCAGTACGCGAGGGTGGCGCGCACGGGGGCCGGCGTGGGGTGAGGCCGCCTGGGGGAAACGGATCACTCGTGCGGGTGGTGGAGTTCTCCACAGGCCGGCGGCGGTCCACAGCGCTCGGCGGGGCCGCTCCGGCGGCGGCAGTCTGGGTCCCGCGGCGATCGCCACGAGGGCGGTGGCCGCGCAGGACACAGCCGTACGGGACGGGCCCGTGGGCGGATCCGGCCCGGCCGTGGCGGCCGGGCGAGGGAGGGATGCCTGATGAACGAGACACTGGTCTGCGCGGTGGGCAACGTGGCGACGCAGCCGGTCTACCGGGAACTGGCGGCGGGACCGTCGGCGCGGTTCCGGCTGGCGGTGACCTCGCGTTACTGGGACCGCGACAAGAACACCTGGACGGACGGCCACACCAACTTCTTCACGGTGTGGGCCAACCGGCAGCTCGCCACCAACGCGGCCGCCTCGCTCTCCGTCGGCGATCCGGTCGTCGTGCAGGGGCGGCTCAAGGTGCGCACCGAGACGCGCGAGGGCCAGCAGTGGACCTCCGCCGACATCGACGCGGTGGCGATCGGCCACGACCTCGCCCGCGGCACGGCGGCCTTCCGGCGGGCGGCCAAGCCGGAGACGGCGGCACCGGCACCGCCCCGCCCGGAGCCGGACTGGCAGACACCCGAGGAACCCGCCGACGCCTCGGAGCGACAGCGGTCGGAACCTGTGGCGGTGACGTGAAGCCCCTGTGCGGGACGCTCCGTTCGCGCCAGGTCCCACGAACTGCCGCCTGTTGACGCCCCCTTGACGGTGTATCGGCGGCTGAGCTCGCAAGTGTCCGCCGCGAAGGCCGAGTGGGGGCGCCGACGGCAGCCGCCCGCCCGGCGTCCCGCGATAACGATTACGGATCGGATCGCTCATCGGACCATCTCACCGGGAGGGGGCGGTCCGGCTGATCCATAGGATGCCGGGCGTGGCCCCTGGGGTCGCTGATTCTGCTGGTGGGACCACCCCCCGCGTTCAAGGGGTCCTGCTCGAAGGGGAATTCTGTGCTCGTTGCGTTCTCTGGTCCCTCGGCGCCCGGTGCGTCGGCCAGGCACTCCGGCACGCCCGTGGCCGCGAGAGGCGTGGCCCGCCTCGCCGCCGCGGTGCTGGCGTCCGGGCTGGTGGCGGCCGCCGTGCTGACC
The DNA here is from genome assembly GCF_044767465.1 of Streptomyces sp. NPDC101237. Classification (NCBI taxonomy): domain Bacteria; kingdom Bacillati; phylum Actinomycetota; class Actinomycetes; order Kitasatosporales; family Streptomycetaceae; genus Streptomyces; species Streptomyces sp. NPDC101237. Next base: position 50,003 of record NZ_JBIWNY010000017.1, read on the forward strand.
GGCGCCGGCCGGGCCGCGGCCGACGACGGGACCGGGCAGAGCCAGAGCGGGGCGACGGCGACCATTGGCGCCCTGAAGACCTACGGCGAGGCCGTCGTGCACGGCGCGGACGGCGACGAACGGGTCTCCGCGGGCCTGTTCGAGATGTCCGTGGACGGCGGCGGCACGCTCCAGACGTACTGCGTCGACCTCCACAACCCCACCCAGCGGGACGCCAAGTACCACGAGACGCCCTGGAGCGGCACGTCGCTGGGTGCCAACACGAACGCCGGCCGGATCCGCTGGATCCTGCAGAACTCCTACCCGCAGGTCAACGACCTCGCCGCGCTCGCCCGCAAGGCCGGGGCCGGCGCCCTCAGCGAGCAGGACGCGGCGGCCGGCACCCAGGTGGCGATCTGGCGCTACTCCGACGGCGCGCACGTCGACGCCGTGGACCCGCAGGCCGAGAAGCTCGCCGACTACCTGGAGAGGAACGCCCGCGGCCAGTCGGAGCCCGAGGCGTCGCTGACCCTGGACCCGCCCGCGGTCTCCGGCCGGCCCGGCGCCCTGCTCGGCCCGGTCACGGTGCACACCAACGCGCGCACCGTCACGGTGGTCCCGCCCGCCGACGCGGCCCTGACCGGCGTACGCATCACCGACAAGAGCGGCCGGCCCGTCACCGCGGCGCGCAACGGCGCCGAGCTGTACTTCCAGGTTCCCGACGACGCCACGGACGCCTCCGCCGAACTCACCGTGCAGGCGTCGACCACCGTCCCGGTCGGCCGCGCCTTCACCTCCGAGAGCCGCAGCCAGACGCAGATCCTGGCCGGGTCCAGCGAGTCCACGGTCGCCGCGACCGCGAACGCGACCTGGGCGGCACAGGGCGCGATACCGGCGCTGTCCGCCGAGAAGAACTGCGCCAAGGGCGGCGTGGACATCACCGCGGCCAACACCGGCGACCAGCCGTTCACCTTCGAGCTGATGGACACCGAGCACACCATCCCCGCGAACACCTCGCGGACGGTGACCATCCCGCTCCAGGAGGACCAGGTCTACGACTTCACGATCACCGGCGCGGGCGGCCTGGAGCGGCGCTTCACCGGCGTCTTCGACTGCAAGACCCAGGCCGCCGACAGCGGGCTCGCCGCCCAGACCCTCAGCGAGCCGAGCCCCGCCTCGGTCGGCGGCACCGCCTCCGACGTCAACCTCGCCGCGACCGGCGGTGACTCCGCGACCGGCGTGATCACCGGTGTCGCCATCGGCCTGGTGGTGATCGGCGGCGCGGTCCTGGTGATCCTCCGCCGCCGCGAGAACCCGACGGCCGACTGACCGACCCGCCTCCGCCGAGGGGCCGCGCGGGGCAGTATGGCCCCATGACCAAGTCATCCCGCGGCACCTCGTCCGGCTCGGTGCTGTCCCTGTGGTCCGAGGACTCGGTCCTGTCGATCGGCTCCGTGGGATCCGTCCTGTCCATCGGCTCGGTCGGCTCGGCCCTGTCCGTCGGCTCGATCGGCAGCGCCCTGTCGGTCGGCTCCATCGGCTCGGCCCTGTCCCTGATCTCGGCGGGCTCATGGCTGAGCACGGGCTCCGTCCTGTCGGCCCAGTCCCGCTGGTCGGTCCTGTCCTGGCGCTCGTCCTCGGCCTTCCGCACGGCCGGGACCCTCGCCGCGGCCACCCTGACCGCCACCCTCCTGCACCACTCCCTGAACAGCCCGCGGCTCGGCACCGCGCGGAAGGGATGACGCCGAGGAAGGCCCGCGCGAGCGGTACGAAGACCCCGGGCCGCCGGGACTACCGGTAGAAGACGGCCACGCCGCCGTGGTGGGAGCAGGCCCCCTGATGGTGGGCGGCGTACGAGTACGTACCGTCGTTGCACCTGGCCGTAGCACCGCCGCCGGCGGAACCGGACCCACCCGACGAGCCGGACCCACCGCCGGACGTTCCCGACCCCGACCCCGCGGCGGCGGCATGCGCGGTGACGGTCACCTTCACTTTGACCTTGACCGTCTTCGTCACCGTCGGAGCGGGCTCAGGCCGCGCGGTCTCCGTGGCCGTGGCCGTCGCGGTGACGGTGGCCGTCGCCGCGGGCCGCGCCCGATGGTCGGCCACCGTCTTTGTCGCGTTCGAGTCCTGGCCGTCCGCGCCGGCGCTCCCCACGCCGATGACGAACGCGAGGCCGAGCGCGGGCAGCACGAACCGCTTCCGGGCCCACTTGGGCGCCGGCCGAACGGGCGGCGGCCCGGCCGGAGGCTGGAACGGCGGCTGAGGCGGGTAGTAGCTCACAGGATCCCCCCTGCTCAAGTACGAGAGGGGCGAAGCTACCTACGCGAGCACGTCGGATGTGAGGGACCTGTGAACAAGGTGACCGAGTTGTGACATCCGCGCTGTCTGCGCCCTGCCGCCCTGCCCGGCGCGTCCCTGACCGGTCGGCACGGGTGCCACAGGGCGGACCGCGGTGAAGTCATGGAACTCGTAGCAAGCTCAGGGCTCGTCTACGCGACCGTTCAGATGGAAGAGAAGCCACTCAAGCCAGTCCGCCGTGACTCCCAGAGACGAGGCCCAGCCGTGCATGGAGCTGACGTAGGCGGCGTATCGAGTGGGCCAGTGGCGTGTGCCGGCCGCCTTCCAACTGGTCCACCCGAGGGCGTTCAGCGAGCGAAAGACCCGGTCGTCGAGGATCAAGGCCCGGTCACACATGGCGTCTCGGTCGTCCACCGCCGCGAACCACTTGGTGAAGAAGGACCGCCCCACCCCGTTGAGGACGAACTGCCGGTAGGCCCCGCTCAGGTCGCCATCTCGGACCGCTTCGCGCGTGGCCCGGAGGACCGTGGGCATGCGGACGTCGGACAGGGCCACTTCGGTATACCGGGGCCCGCGTCCGTTTGTGGTGCCCGAACCCCAGATCATGACGGCTACGAACAGGTCACGCAGGCTGTCGGGATCGTCGCCGACACGGTCACGAAGATGTGTCAGGTCACCCCTGCCGATGAGGCGGTCACCGTTCGGTCCATTTGCACATTCCACGCCGATGTCGAGTACGTGCGCCGCGTCGTGCGGCTCCAGCCGTGAGCGCCACGTTCCTGGACGGAAGCGCACGGGCTTCTGTTCGCAATCGCCGTAGCGGACGACGAGCTTGTGAAGCTGCTCCATCATGCTCCCCTCTGGTCATGACAGCGGCGTGGTGTGGTGGCTATATACGGCGAAATATCACACCGTGCCTGCCCTTCTGGCAGTGCTCGGCACTTTCATCAGCGAAAGAGCAGAGCCGGCCGATGAACTCTCGGTAGCTGCCGGGGGTATCGCGGTCTTTCCGGGGCGGCCCTTCGATCCACTGCTGCCAGAGCCCATTCGGGGTGAGGAACCGGGCCGCCTGGTCAGCACCGAGCCTGGTATCGAGCAACAAGAGCGCGCCGAGGGCGGCCGTCTGGTCGTAGTAGAGGTCATGGCGCGGCAGGTAGCGGTCAAGGTAGGCGACCAAGGGGTCTGCGTCGGCCGAGGTGCCGAAGGTAGCCAGAGCGACGCAGTACGCCTGCCCCGCGTACGGCCCTTCACTGGCGAGCAGGAGTTCGCCCAGACGTTCCCGGAACTCGGATCGGCCGGCAACGGCGATGAGCCAGGCTGCCGTCTTCCGCTCGCGCCATCCTCCGTCGAGCAGCAAGCCCAGTTCACGAGGACTGATCTCACCGGCGTCCTGGCCCAGCTTCCGCATGAACTTGGCACGGTCCCGCCCGCCCATACCGAGAAGGACGCCCCCTAGTTTGAGGTACCGCCGGTCGGGCGTGACGTAGCGGCGGATCAACTTGAGCCGCTCGTCGTCTTCGTCGGTACCACGCATGGCAGCATCCTCGTATGGACGAAGCTGTCAGACCAGCAATCTGGCAGGTCGGACGCCTCGACCCTGCGTACCCATCCGTCTCAGTTTCCGTCTCATTCAGCGCCGTTCGCGCCGTTCAGACGGGACCGAAGCCCGTAGCCACTCCCGCAAGCGGCCGCCCATGAACCCAGGTGAACGGCCCCGAACGACACCCAAGACCCCACCACCACAGTTGGAAAGCGTGCGAGTGGTCTTGACGGTGGTGTGGTGCGCGGCCAGTGCCGCTCAGTCGGGTTCTTCCCGAGTTCGGAACTTCATCGGGGGACCGGCTTTCAGTAGACGGTGACTCGCCAACGGTCGACCCACAGCAGCCATTCACCGGCCGCTCCGCGCACTTGGACACGGTCGGCTTCCACCCGCCAGACGGTGCCGTAGAGCGTGGCGTCGGGGAGGTCCACCCGGACGACGTCATAGACGTCGAGATCATCCTCAACGGGTCGCACCCATGCACTCGCGCAGTGATCACAGCGGTAGCCGACCACATTGTGTCCATCAACGGTCATCGAGTTGCCAGGACGGACCGCTTCGACGAGGCACCGGGGGCACGGGTCGGCGGTGTGCGCGCCTACTGATCGTGACATCGTCCGATCCTGCGGTACAGCAGCGAAGTACAGCAACCCCCGCAACCGTCAACAACCGGCACTGGCCCTCACAACCCTCCCAGGGGTCCGTATGACTACCAATGACCGATCTCTACAGAGCTACGGATCAGAAGGTTTCGGGGTGGGACAACCCGGCCTCTTGCGGGGGCGTCCCACCCTGTCCCAACTCCATCTACCCAGTTTGTAAGCCGGATTCAGCGTCCGCGTTCAAGCTGGGCGCATGATCGCTGCCGCGGCTGGTAGCCACCCGCAGCACATCACGCAGTGCGCCAGCTAGCTGCGCGGCGAGGAGACTCAACTCCTCCCGATTCGCTGTCTCGTCATCAAGTACGGGATGTGCTTGCTTCAGGAGTTCGGACGCCATGCCGAGTTGAATCGACTCGATATGGTCCGCGAGGCGGGACATGAAGCCTTCCGGGTCGTCGGTGTTCAGGTAGCAGGGCTTGCCCTCCGGACCGACCCACGGAAGAAGCCTCAGCCCGCTGTGTGCGGTCACCCCTGCGCCTGCCTCTCGATCATCGATGTTGGATGTCGGTTGACCGCCAGCGTCCCCGGCGCTCACCGCGTTGACGCCCTGGGAGCGGATGGTGCGGATGTCGCGTGGCACGAGCAGTCACACGCTTCGTAGATCACTGGGACGTCGACTGGTGCCGAAGCCGGAGAGGACTCCGCGCACTCGTGGTGCGTGCCGACGCGGCAGGCAGTTGAGCGGTATGGGGTGGCCCAAGCGTCCAGGTCGCCCGACTGCTGTTGCGGGGGCATCAGCCGACCCCCAGAAGGACGGACCTCGCGTCGGCCGGCGCCTCACCGGCCACGGCGTCCACCGAGTGCTGTCGTACGCGCTTCTCCCAAGCCAGCAAGTACGGGCGGACAAGCGGGGTGTCCTCCCCTCTGAGCAAGTCGCGGTGGCCCGTCCGGGCGGAGACCATTCCCAGGGCGACCGTTGGCCCGTCAACGGGCGCGGGGGACACGCGGGCAGCTGGCAGCCGAGGTGGCGCTAAGCAGCGGCGGTGCCTGCCCTTGGGGACGTACCGCGCCCTGGTGCGGGCGACGGCGCGGCGGATACGGTTGAGCACGCTGAATCAGCTCCTATCGCTGATGGCTCGGTCCCCCGGCATCGCCCGCCGCGGGACCGCTTTGCGTACGACCGCCCAGAGGGTGCGGCCGCTCAAGCTGGTGGCGTGGAGCCCGAACCGGTCGGCTTCGGCGACCACCTCCAGGACCTCCCTCCACGACTCGGCGGAGAGCGATTCCGGTAACTCCGCCTCGACCGACGTGAAGTCGGCGCGTTCCTCCACGCGCGTGGGGAGCCCGACGGCGGACAGCCGGGCGGCGATGGCCGCCGCGCTAACTCCCGAAGCGGGCACAGGGCAGCCTCCGTCACCGGCGATCACTTTCAGTGAAGCTAGTTAACTAGATTAGAGCTAGTGGACTAGATTTTCCACATGTCTGAGCAGCCGCCTTACCTCCGCATCGCCGACGAACTCCGGCGGCGGATCGCGGAGCATGTGTGGGAGCCGGGAGATCGCCTCCCCTCCCGCGCGCAGATCGGCCAGGAGTGCGGCGTGGGCGAGAACGTCGTCCGCCGGGCGCAGGAACTGCTGATCTCGCAGGGTGTGCTGGAGGGGCGAGCCGGATCGGGTACGTACGTCGCCGAGCCACGGCAGCGCGTGCGGGTCGTCCGGTCCTCTGCGCGCGAGCAGCCCCAAGGGTCGCCGTTCCGCGCGGGCATGCAGGCCCTCGGCAAGCAAGGCGACTGGGAGAGCCGTACCGATGCCAAGGTCCCCGCTCCCGCCGACATCGCCGCACGGCTGGGCATCGCCGAGGGCGACCTGTGCGTGCGGACCTCGTACGAGTTCCTGGCCGACGGCAGGCCTGTGCAGCTCTCCACGAGCTGGGAGCCCTACGACCTCACCGCCGGCACCCTCGTCGTCCTCCCCGAGGGCGGCCCGCACGCCGGGACGGGCGTCGTGAACCGGATGGCCGCCATCGGGATCACCGTCAGCCACGCCGTGGAGCAGCCCGAGCCCCGGCAGGCGACCGCCGAGGAGGCATCACTCCTCGGCATCCAGAAGGCCGCTCTCGTCACCCACATCCGGCGGACCTACTACAGCGACCAGGGACGGCCCGTCGAGACCGCGGACATCATCGTGCCCGCCGCTCACTGCGAGATCGTCTACGAGATTCCCATCAACCGGTAGGCGACAGCCCCTCAGTCCGTGATCCGAGGCCCTGAAGCCGTGCCCCTTGCGTGCCCGATAGAGCGGGAAACCAGGGAGAACAGCGGTGTCCGACGGGGAGCGCACACGGTAACGGTCCCTGACCGTCTTACCTGGTCAGGGGCCGTTCGCGTCATGCGGTGGGTGTGGGATTTGAACCCACGGTGACGCGTGCCACGACGGTTTTCAAGGTCGTTCGTGTGATCGGTCCCCGACTTCCTCGCGTCCACAACACCGTGCCCGATGTCCACCTCTCTCAGGGAGGCGCCAGCTGGAGGGGCAAGGCATCCTCGCCAGGGACCGCCACGGTCCCGACGGTACCGAACAGGCCCTGTCCTTACCGAACAGGCCCTGTCCTTGGTCCACGAGTCAGCTGGCTGCTGGGCCGTTCCTGGGCCGTCCGAGGGGCGCCGTGGGTGACCGGTGGTAACCGACAGTGACAGGTGGACCACGGAGAACACCGGCGAACCCCCAGGTCACAGCCCCCCGACCAAACGGGTTAACACCCAAGCCTGGACGTCAGGCAAGATGGGGTGTATCTGCCCACTGCCAGATTCAAGCTGCCGGACGGTTTCTCTTGGCTGAGTTCATTTACACCATGCGCAAGGCGCGTAAAGCGCACGGCGACAAGGTGATCCTCGACGATGTCACCCTGAACTTCCTGCCGGGGGCGAAGATCGGCGTCGTCGGTCCGAACGGCGCCGGCAAGTCGACCGTGCTGAAGATCATGGCGGGCCTGGAGCAGCCGTCCAACGGCGACGCCTTCATCTCGCCCGGTTACAGCGTCGGCATCCTGATGCAGGAGCCCACGCTCACCGAGGACAAGACCGTCCTGGAGAACGTCCAGGAGGGCGTCGCCGAGATCAAGGGCAAGCTCGACCGGTTCAACGAGATCGCCGAGCTGATGGCGACCGACTACTCGGACGCGCTGCTCGACGAGATGGGCAAACTGCAGGAGGACCTGGACCACGCCAACGCGTGGGACCTCGACGCCCAGCTGGAGCAGGCCATGGACGCGCTGGGCTGCCCGCCCGGCGACTGGCCCGTCACCACCCTCTCCGGTGGTGAGAAGCGCCGTGTCGCGCTCTGCAAGCTGCTCCTGGAAGCCCCTGACCTGCTGCTCCTCGACGAGCCCACCAACCACCTCGACGCCGAGTCGGTGAACTGGCTGGAGCAGCACCTCGCCAAGTACGCCGGCACCGTCGTGGCCATCACCCACGACCGGTACTTCCTGGACAACGTCGCCGAGTGGATCCTCGAACTCGACCGCGGCCGCGCCTACCCGTACGAGGGCAACTACTCCACGTACCTGGAGACCAAGGCGACCCGCCTCAAGGTCGAGGGCCAGAAGGACGCCAAGCGGCAGAAGCGCCTCAAGGAAGAGCTGGAGTGGGTCCGCTCCAACGCCAAGGGACGCCAGGCCAAGTCCAAGGCCCGGCTCGCGCGGTACGAGGAGATGGCCGCCGAGGCCGACAAGATGCGGAAGCTGGACTTCGAGGAGATCCAGATCCCGCCGGGCCCGCGGCTCGGCAGCGTCGTGGTCGAGGTCGACAAGCTGAACAAGGCCTTCGGTGAGAAGGTCCTCGTCGACGGCCTCAGCTTCACGCTGCCGCGCAACGGCATCGTCGGCGTCATCGGTCCGAACGGCGCCGGCAAGACCACCCTGTTCAAGATGATCCAGGGCCTGGAGACGCCGGACTCCGGCGACATCAAGGTCGGCGAGACCGTCAAGATCTCCTACGTCGACCAGGGCCGTTCCCACCTCGACCCGAAGAAGACGCTGTGGGAGGTCGTGTCCGACGGGCTCGACTACATCAACGTCGGCCAGGTCGAGATGCCGAGCCGGGCGTACGTGTCCGCGTTCGGGTTCAAGGGCCCGGACCAGCAGAAGCCGACCGGTGTCCTGTCCGGCGGTGAGCGCAACCGCCTCAACCTGGCGCTCACCCTCAAGCAGGGCGGCAACCTGCTGCTCCTCGACGAGCCGACCAACGACCTGGACGTCGAGACCCTCTCCAGCCTGGAGAACGCGCTGCTGGAGTTCCCCGGCTGCGCCGTGGTCGTCTCCCACGACCGCTGGTTCCTGGACCGGGTCGCCACCCACATCCTCGCCTACGAGGGCGAGTCCAAGTGGTTCTGGTTCGAGGGCAACTTCGAGTCGTACGAGAAGAACAAGATCGAGCGGCTCGGACCGGACGCCGCGCGTCCGCACCGCGCCACCTACAAGAAGCTGACCCGGGGCTGATCGCACTTGCGCCACCACTACCGCTGCCCCCTGCGCTGGTCCGACATGGACGCGTACGGCCATGTCAACAACGTGGTCTTCATCCGCTACCTGGAAGAAGCGCGTATCGATTTCCTGTTCCGGCCGGAAAAGGACTTCAAGCAGGGGTCGGTGGTGGCCCGCCACGAGATCGACTACAAGCGGCAGCTCGTCCACCGGCATCACCCGGTGGACATCGAGCTGTGGATCACGGAGATCAGGGCCGCCTCCTTCACCATCACCTACGAGGTGAAGGACGACGACACGATCTACGTACGGGCCTCCACGGTGGTCGTGCCCTTCGACTTCGAGACGGGCCGGCCGCGCCGGATCACCGCCGAGGAGCGGGACTTCCTGGAGGAGTACCGGGACGACAAGGAGGAGGCCGTCGCCGCATGACGGTGCTCCATCTGGCCGACGACGGGGAGGCGGCGGATCTCGCGGCCTTCCTGTCCCGGCTGCTGCACTACGACCGTTCGGCCGCGGTACGCCTCCAGGCGGCCGGCACCGCGCTGGCCGTCTTCGGGCGGCCGCCGTCCTTCGAGGTGCTGGCGATCCGCGCGGTCCGGCTCGCCAAGCCGTACGAGAGCGGCCTGGACATCACGCTCGATCTGACCGTCTCCGCGGGTCAGTTGCTGGAGTCGGTGGACGAGCAGGCCGCCACGGCCGGAGTGCCGGGCGCGGTCACCGGACCGCCGTGGGCGGGCGTGCTGCCGCCACGCGGCGGCTGGACCGAGGAACCGGGACTGCCCGCACCCCGGGCGCTGGCGGCCACCGTGGCCGCCGCGGTGAGTGAATTCCGCTCCCGTACGGCGGAGTTGGCGCCGCAGAGCCGAACCAGGGCCGAACTCGACCGGATCGGGCGGGACATCTGGTCCCGGACCGTGGGCGGCACCCGGCTTCCGGTACGGGCCGTGCACGCGGCCCAGTCGCTGCGCTTCCTGCGCCCGGCCGACGAGGCCGTCCTGCTCTCCGCGGGCGCGTGGCTGCGGCTGCGCACGCCGTTCGGGTCGATCGCCGTACGGCGGGCGGGACTCGGGGCGCTGGACGTCAGCGTCCGCTGACCCGGCGTCCCGCGGTCAGTCCGGGGTGTTCACCATCGAGGCGGCCGCGTAGGTGAGGTAGTTCCACAGGGTCTCGCGGTGTTCCTCGGACAGGCCCAGCTCGTCCACGGCCACCCGCATGTGCCGCAGCCAGGCGTCGTGCGCGGCCCGGTCCACGGTGAAGGGGGCGTGCCGCATCCGCAGCCGGGGGTGGCCGCGGTTGTCGCTGTAGGTCGTGGGGCCGCCCCAGTACTGCATGAGGAACAGGGTGAGCCGTTCCTCGGCCGGGCCCAGGTCCTCCTCCGGGTACATCGCCTTGAGGAGCGGGTCCCCGGCGACGCCCTCGTAGAAACGGTGGACCAGCCTGCGGAAGGTCTCCTCCCCGCCGACCTGCTCGTAGAAGGTCTTCTCCTGCAGCGTGCCGCGCCGAATCTCTCTCACCCGTACATGGTCTCAGACGCGCAGGCCGAGGACTGAAGGCTTAGGACCCTCGCCCGTGCGGGGTTCTAGGGTGGACGCATGGGCGCTCAGGACTTCGAGGTCCCCGACATCGAAGGGCTCGCCGCGATCGCGCGGGGCGAGCTGGTGCGGGAGATCGACGCCGAGGGCGTCTGGGCGGCGGAGCCGGTGTGGCGGGAGGCCTTCGCCGCGGTGCCCCGGCATCTGTTCGTGCCGTACTACTACGTGACCGGAGCGGACGGTCAGGAACGCCGCTGGGGCGAGAGCGCCGACCCGCGGGCCCGGGAGCGCTGGGTGCGGGGCGCCTACGAGGACGTGCCGCTGGCCACCCGGCTGCGCGACGGCCGGCTGCTCTCCTCCAGCAGCCAGCCCTCGCTGATGGCCCGGATGCTGGTCGCGCTGGGGGTGGCCGACGGCGACCGGGTGCTGGAGATCGGCGCCGGCACCGGGTACAACGCGGCGCTGCTGGCACACCGGCTCGGCGACGACGATCTCGTCACCACCGTCGACGTCGATCCGGAGATCACCGAGTCGGCGCGGCGGCACCTGGCCGCGGCCGGGCACCGGCCGGCCGTCGTCACCGGGGACGGGACGCGGGGCGTGCCGGCCCGCGCGCCGTTCGACCGGATCATCGCGACCTGCGCCACGACGGGTGTGCCGCGGGCGTGGGTCGCGCAGTGCACGGCGGGCGGCCGGATCCTCGCGCCGGTGGCCACGGGCCTGCTGGCGCTGGCCGTCCGGGGCGGCGGGTGCGCCGAGGGCCGGTTCCTGCCGTCGGCGGCCTTCTTCGTGCCGCTGCGCGGGCCGCGCCCCCAGGAGCCGCCGGACGTGACCGGAGTGCCGTCCCGGGCCCTCGACGAGGAGCTGTTCCGGTTCCTGCTGGAGCTGACCCGGGGCGTGCTCGGCCCACGGGAGGCGCACCGGGTCTGGGAGCGCGCGGGCAGGCCGGGACGGGAGCGGTACGGGGTCACCGTCGCGCCGGACGGCGCGTGGCTGTGGCTGGACGACCGGGAGGGGCCGTGGGTCTGGCCGCTCCCGGTCTGAGTCCCCCGCGGGCGGTCCGGCTCAGCCCCGGCGGACGGTGATCGTCGTCCAGGCGCCCACGTGCACCCGGTCCCCGTCCTGCAGCGGCACCGGGACGAAGGGCTGGATCGGCTCCTCGCCGCCGTTCACCGTGGTGCCGTTCGTCGAGTTCTGGTCGACGACCGCCCAGCTGCCGTCCGGCTGCTGGACCAGGACCGCGTGCTGGTGCGAGACGCCCGGGTCCTCCGGCGGCACCGCCAGGTCGATGTCCGGGGTGTCGCCGGTGGAGTGCCGGCGGCGGCCGATGGTGACCTGGTTGCCGGCCAGGGTGCGCTGCTGCTCGGGGGAGTAGGCGGGCAGGTTGAGGCCGGCCGCCTCCGGGCCCGAGCGCTGCATCATGGCCATGAAGTACGCGCGGTCCGGGCCGATCGTCGCCGTCCAGGTCGCCGGGCCCTGAGGGGCCTGCGGGAAGCCGGGACCGGCAGGGGCGCCGGGCTGCGGGTAGCCGTAACCGCCCTGCGCGGGAGCCTGGGGTCCGCCGGGGCCGCCCGCGGGCGGCGAGATCACCCAGTCGTCGTCGCCGCCGAAGGACGGGCCGCCGGGCGCGGGCCTGCCGGTCTCCTGCGGGAAGCCGGGCGGTGCGGGCGGAGCCGACTGCTGGAAGGCACCGGGAGCGCCGCCGGTGGTCGCGCCGGACTGCGGGCGGGACGGGTCGCGGCTGAAGGGACCGGAGGACGGGCCGGCGCCGGGCGGGCCGCCGAACGCGGACGGGCCGCCGGAGGTCTGCGCCGGAGCGCCGCCGTAGGCCGGCGGGGGAGCCGAGGGGCCGCGCTCGCCGCCGAAGGGCGGGGGCGAGGACGGGCCGCGGTCGCCGCCGAACCCGGAGGGTCCGGACTGGCCGCGGTCACCGAACGGCGGAGGGCCGGAGGGCCCGCGGTCGCCGCCGAAGGCGGGGGGTCCCTGCTGGCCGCGGTCGCCGCCGAACGCGGGCGGGCCGCCCTGGCCGCGGTCGCCGAAGGCCGGAGGTCCGGGCGGGCCCGACGGGCCGCCGCCGCGCTCGTTCGCGAACGGCGTCGGGCCCGAGGGCTCGCTGCCGAACGAGGGGATCGGCTCCGCGGGGCGGTTCACCTGGGAGGGGCGCGAGCCCTGGTACTCGTAGGAGTCGGTGTTGCCGCCGTACGACGGCGGGGCGGGCGGCCGGAAGGTCGGCGCGGCCGGGCCGCCGCCGGCGGGCGGGCGCGGGGCGGCCGGGGTGTACGAGGTGGCCGTGTTGGTCAGGAAGTTCCAGCGGCACTCCTCGCAGAACGGCGCGCCGCCCTCCCGGGGCGTGCGGCACTGCGGGCACAGCTCCGGCTCGTGCGCGTTCGGCACCGCGGACAGGTGGCGGCCGCCGGACTGGGCGCCGGGCCCGGGCGGCGGGAAGCCGTAACCGTCGGCGGTCGGCGGGGGCGGGGGCAGCGGGGGCACGGCACCGGCCATGCGGTGACCGCACACCTCGCACCAGTCGTCGGAACCCGACTGGTGTCCGTTCGGGCAGGTCGGCATGTCGGTGGTTCCCTCTCTGTCAGGTTCGTCCTGAGCCTGTCTGGGTGTCCTGCGCGTGCTGTCAGGTCACTTCTTTACACGAACAGTCTTTGTGGACCGCGTCTCGAGAGTCATCTCGTCGGCCTCCGCAACCTTCGCTTTCAATCGCACAGTACCCGTCGCGGCGTCGACCACGTCCACCACCTTCGCAAGCAGTTTCGCAGTATCCGCGTTCCCGGAGGCGCTGGCGAGCTGAACGGCCCGGCCCAGTTTGGCCGTTGCTCCGTCCATATCGCCCACTTTGCGAAGATCCAGCCCTTGCTGGATGGCTTGTGCCAGTTCGGCCTGGCCGGTGTAGTGGGCGACTTGGGGATTGATGGAGGTCGAGGCGACCATGTCGTCGGTCCACACCGCCCTGACGAGCCCCTGCGCGCCCAGGTTCTGGACGCTGCCGTCGGACCGGGGGACCACCAACGACACCCGGGCGGCGAGCATTTCCTGCCCTAGGCCGGCCGTCGGGACCTCCACGCAGACGTGGTAGTCCCGGGACTCGTCGCCCCAGGAGCCGGTCGGATAGTCCCCGGCGCGCGGCCCGGCCTCGGTGCGGCGGCCGGTCAACTCCTCCACGGTGGGCGCCACTTGCTTGACGAACTTGATGGTCGTGCCGACCGGGGTCCACAGCCGCAGCGCGACGTCCGCGACCTCCTTGCCCATCGCCGTCTCCATCATCCGCGTGAAGTCGGCGGCCAGGCCCGTGGGGTCGGCGACGATGTCCGCGGTACCGAGGAGCGCGGAGGCTATCCCTGTGACTTCTTTCACTTCCCAGTCGGTGCCCACACCGCGGGCGTCACAGGTGAACCGTCCGGCGCAGGAGTCCAGCGCGGCCCTGAGGTCCTCCGGCGACTCGTGCTCGTTGCGGCCGTCGGTGAGCAGGATGCCGTGCCGGATCGTGACGTCCGCCGAGGACAGCAGCCGGTCGGCCAGCCGCAGCCAGGTCCCGATCGCCGTACCGCCGCCCGCGCTCAGCCGGCGCAGCGCCTGCTTGGCCTGCTCCCGGGTGGTGCGGTCGGCCACCGCGAGCCGCCCGCCGCCCGGGTAGACCTCCTTGGCGACGTGCGTGCCGCCGACCACCGCGAAATGGGTGCCGTCGCGCAGGGTGTCGATCGCGGCGGCGGTGGCGTCCCGGGCGTTGCGCATCTTGGTCGGCGGATAGTCCATCGAACCCGAGCAGTCCACCATGATCACCACACCGGCGCCCGGCCCCTGGCCGGGCGCGTACGTCGGGCCCGCCGCGCTGCCGGCGGTGCCCCCGCCCGTCGACGTCACCGTGACGATCGCGTTGACCTCGCGGCCGCCGTCCGGCAGGTACTCGTTCTGGTAGACGTCCACCGAGAACTGCGGCACGTTCGACTTCGAGAAATTGGCCATGACTGCTCTGGTCCCCCTCCACCCCACGCGCGGTGGGTGCTGACGGTGTGCGGACCGGTCCCCTCCGGTCCGCGGGTGGTGCCTCGTGCGTCTCGTCCCCGTTTACGGCCGTTTTGCGGCGGCCTCAGGCGGATCCTGCCCCCCGCGGCGGTGCCGGGAACGGGACCAGCGCCACTGTTACGTTGTCGTGGCCCCCGCCGTCCAGGGCGTGGCCGACCAGGACCCGGGCCGCGTGCAGCGGCCGTGCCGCCGCGTCGCCGGGCATCACCTCGGCCATCTCCTCGGCCGACTCCGCGTAGTTCCACAGGCCGTCCGTGCACACCACCACCACACCCGGCCGGTCCGGCTTGAAGGACGCGGTGTGCGGTTCCAGTTCGTAGGCGTCCGCGCCGAGCCAGCCGGTGATCGCGTGGGCCCGCTCGTCGGCGTACGCCTCGGCCTCGCTCATCAGCCCCGCGGCCACCATCTGCGCCGCCCAGGAGTCGTCCTCGGTGAGGCGGGCCGGCGGCGCGTCGCGGTCCACCGGCACCCAGTACACCCGGCTGTCGCCGACCCAGCCGACCACCAGCAGGCCCGCGGCGACGACCGAGCCGACGAGCGTGCACGCCGGGGCGTTCTGGTGCGGGGTGTGCTCGCGGGCCTCCGGGGGCTCCTCGGCGAGTGAGTTGACCGCCTCGGAGGCGGCCACGATCGCCTCGTGCATCGCCGCCTGCGGATGCGTGCCCTGCGGCAGCGCGGCCAGCAGCGCCTCGCTCGCGGCCCGGGACGCGGCCAGCGAGGCCTCGTCGGGGCGGGTCGCGGAGGAGACGCCGTCGCAGACGACCGCGAACACCGCCGGGGTCCCGTCCGGCAGCGTGGTGCGGCCCACGCTGAACGCGTCCTCGTTGCGGTGGTGGCGCAGCCCGCGGTCGCTGACGGCGGCCACCGGACCGGACTCCTGTTCCATGTGGTCGCGTTCGCGCGGCTGGGCGTGCCCGCAGTTCTCGCAGTAGCCGTCGTCGTCGACCCGGCCCGCCCGGCAGGCCACGCACACCTTCGGCAGCTCGGCCGTCTCGGCGCTCTCCGTGGCGGAGGCGGCCACCCGCGGGTCCGGCGCCTGGAGGGCGTAGTCGTCGTCGGGCGCCGGCGGCCGGTCGAAACGCACCCCGGAGGCCGACGCGCCGTGCGGCGCCGAACCCGGCAGCGGTTTGCCGCCCGAGTCCGTGCCGGGCAGGTCGGACGGCAGGTGCGGGGCCGTCGTCGGGCCGGAGTTGTCCGGATCGGGCGGTGGCCAGGCCACACCGGAGGAGCCCATGGTGAGGGTCGGGTGGTCCTGCGGGGCGGCGGGCACGGCCGACAGGTCGTACCCGCACGCACCGCAGAACAGGTCACCCGATTCGAGCGGCTCGGCGCAGCTCGGGCACTTCGCCGGTGCTGCCTGCTGGGGCATCTGCGACATCAACTACACCCACGTCCGGGGGCGGTAACGGTTGGCCCGTTCCACCAGCTCGATCCTCTCCTCACCGCCGGTCGCCAGTCTGGCCAGCGTGCGGTACGAGCGCTCCAGGCCGAAGCGCAGGCCCCGCTCGTCCAGACCGCTGCCGAGCAGCACCCGGCCGCCGACGACGGGCTGGAAGTCCGGGCCTCCGGAGAGTATCCAGTCCAGCGCGCAGCCGAGGACTTCCGCCGACAACTGCTCGCGCCGCGCCGGATCCAGACCGTACGCGTCCAACGCCTCGATCTGCCCGGCGGCGGCCGTCAGATCGTCCAGGAACGGCGTGTCGTCGGGGGTCGCGGTCCGGTGGCGCAGCCGCGACCGTACGGCCGCCACCCGGGCGGCCGTGTAGTGGATCGACGCCTCCGGCACGGACTCCAGGGTACGCACCGCGCCGCGCCTGTCCCCGGCCGCCAGCTGCACCCGGGCCAGGCCGAAGGCGGAGCTGACGAAGCCCGGGTCGGTCGCCCACACCAGCCGGTAGTACTCGGCCGCGTTGTCCAGCTGGCCGAGCACCTCCGCGCACAGGCCGAGCGCCAGCTTGGGCGCGGTCTCGCCCGGGAAGGCGTCGTAGATCGCGTCGAAGGACAGCGCCGCGCCCTCGTGGTCGCCGGTGACCAGCGCGCTCACCCCGCGGTACCAGACCACCCGCCAGTCGTCGGGCTGCTCGTCCTCCAGCAGGCCGAGGGTCAGCAGCGCCGCCTCGAAGTCACCGTTCTCCAGCCGCGCCCGGATCTGGCGCAGCCGGGTCTCGACCGTCTGCGACGGGGCCGCGGCCAGCGCGCCGAGCAGGCTGACCTCGCCCGCTCCCGAGGTGGTGAGTCCCGCCAGGAACCCGGCGTTCGGGTCGTTCGGGTCGACCGTCGGGACGGGCAGCGCGAGCGCCACCGCCGGGACGGGGACGGGCCGCACCAGGGCCGGGGAGACCGGGAGCGCCCCGCCGGCCGCGCCCGGCGGGTCCAGCGCGAGCGTCTTCGAGGCCACCGCCCGCCCGCCCAGCCGGGACACGTCCCCGGCCAGCTTCGGGAACAGCTCCGTGTCCATGACCTTGACCTCGGGCCCGAACAGGGTCGACAGCGCGGGCCTGGCCCTGCCGGACTGCACCGACACGACCTCGCGCAGCACGCCCGTCAGCTGCTCCGCCATCTCCTGCGCGGAGCCGAACCGGCGGGCCGGGTCGGGATCGGTGGCCCGCACCAGCAGCCGGTAGAAGGACTCGTAGCTCCGGAACACCTCGATGGTGTCCGGGTCGGGCAGCGAGTCCACGAAGACGGTCGTGTAGCCCTGGAAGTCGAACGTGAGGACCGCGAGGGTACGGCCGACCGTGTACAGGTCGGAGGCGACCGACGGGCCGACCTCGGCGACCTCCGGGGCCTGGTAGCCGACCGTGCCGTAGATCGCCGACTCGTCGTCGTCCATGCGGCGCACCGCGCCCATGTCGATCAGCTTGAGCTGGTCCTCGGTCTGGATGGCGTTGTCGACCTTGAAGTCGCAGTACAGCAGGTTGCGGCTGTGCAGATGACCGAGGGCCTCCAGGGCCTCGATGCCGTAGGCACAGGCCTGCTCCACCGGCAGCGGGTCGCGGCGGCCCTCCGGGGTGCGCCGGTCGTTGGCGATCTCCTTGAGGGACTTGCCGCCGACGTACTCCATGACGATGTAGCCGTCGAGCGAACCGGTGCGCTGGTCCAGGTGCTCCACGAAGTTGTAGATCCGGACGATGTTGGCGTGCTCGATCTCCGCGAGGAACCGCCGCTCGGAGATCGCGGCGGCCATCGCGTCCTGGTCGCCGGTGTCCAGCAGGCCCTTGAGCACCACCCACCGGTCGGAGACCGCCCGGTCCACCGCCAGGTAGATCCAGCCCAGACCGCCGTGCGCGATACAGCCCACGACCTCGTACTGGCCGTGCACGACGTCCCCGGCCTTCAGCTTGGGCACGAACGAGTACGGGTTCCCGCACTTGGTGCAGAACCCCTCGGTGCGCCCCTCCCGCTCCCCGCGGGCCCGGCCGACCGGCGCCCCGCAGTCCGACCGCGAGCAGAACCGCTTCCGCTCGGGCACCTCGGGATTGTCCAGGACCATCTCGCGCGGGTCGGGCCTCGGCACCTGCGGGACCGTGACCAGCCCCGCGCCCAGCCGGCTGCGCCCCGACCCGCTGGTCGACGAACCCGAGCTGCGCACCGACACCGAACGGCCCGTCGACCTGCCCGACAGGGACCGCGAGAGCCGCCCGGAGACCGAGCGCCGTGACTTCGACGACTGCGAGGACGTACGCGAACTGCGGCCGGTGGAGCGCGCGCTGGCGCTGCTCGCCGAGCCCCGGCCGCCGGCCGTGACCCCGGTGGGCGGCGATTCCACCGAGCCGTTCACCGAGACCACCGGGGCCAGGCCACAGGTGTCGCAGTACAGCTCGCCGTCGCCGACGTCCTCGTACGTGCCCTCGCAGTCCGGCCGCTGGCACGTCTGTCCCGCCTGGCTCATCGCCGACGCATCCCCCTTGTCGCTCACGCTCCGGGTCCCCTCCGGTCCTCGGGACCGCTCTGCTGCGGCACCCGCGGCGCACCCAGCGCCTCGGCCGCCGCCTGCTGGTAGCGCAGCACCGCCTGCTCCGCGACCCGCAGGTCGCAGGGCGCGCTCCACAGCATCCGCCGGGCCGCGTCGTACCGCTCGATCAGGAACGGATCCTCCGCCAGCCCGTGCCGGGCCACCTTCGCCTTGTACGCGTCCAGCCGGCCGCGCAGCTCCGCGCGCACCGCCAGCGGCGCGGTGACCGCCGTCAACGACTCCCGCGCGCGCAGCAGTTCGTCCTCCGCCTTCTGCTCCAGGGACTCCAGGAGCGGCGACAGCCGGTGCCACTGGGCCGTCCTGCGGTACTCGGCGGCCGTCGCCAACTGCTCCTGCAGCGCGGTCGGCGGGCCGCTGACCACCGGCACCTCGGTCGCCGCGATCTTCGCCAGCACCTCGCCGCGCGCGGTACGCGCCTCGGCGAGGGTCCGGTCCGCCCGCGACAGCACGTCCCGCAGCTTGATCAGCCGGGCCTCGGCGTCCTGCCGGACCGTCAGCACGGCGTCGATCTCCCGCCGCACCTCCTCCAGCGCCCGCGCCTGACGGTCGTACGCCGCGGTGTCCGGCCGGCCGCCGCCCGGCGCCGAACTGCCCTGCGCCGGAACCCAGAAGCCCAGCGGGTCCGACACCACGTCCTCGCGCAGCTTCGTCAGTATCCGGGTGATCCGCTCCAGGTCGTCGCCCGACGGGTGCTCACCGGGCCGCACGCCGACGGAGTGCGCCAGCTTGCGGGTGCGCTGCAGCTCCGCGGCGAGTAAATCGATCCGCGCGGGCAGCGCCGACCACACCGCGTCGGCGGTGACGACCATGTCCAGCGAGGTCGCGTACAGCTCGTTCATCCGGTCGACCAGGGTCTCCAGGGAGAAACGCTCGCTGAGCCGGCCGGGCGCGGACAGCAGCGTCGGCGCGTTCGCCGCCGCCGCGGCGCTGCCGGCGACCGTGACCGACTCGCCGCGCAGCAGCTCGGTCAGCTCCACCAGGTCCTCACGGCTGGACCAGCGGCGCCGCGCCCTGATCTCCCGGGCCGCGCGCAGGGCGTCCGTGTAGGCGTCGAAGTACGCCCACAGCAAGGTGATCGAGGCGTCGGCGGACGTCCAGCGCTCCCGGGTCGTCCCGGTGAGCTCGGCGCCCTCCAGGAGCCTGCGGCCCGCGTGGTCCTGGAGGGCGAGCAGCGAGGTCTCGATCGCCTCGTGCTCGGCGCCGAGCCGCGCCAGCGCACGGTCCACCTCGTCCCGGTCCATCACCGGCCCGGTGGGGTCCGTGACGCCCATCGATCACCTCTCGCTCGCTCGTCGGGGCTGGGCCTCGCGGATGCGGGTCAGCTGGTACGCAGGTACTGCGGCGCCGACGGCTTCGACGCCGACGAGTCCGCTCCCAGTGTCGCCGACAGCCACTTGTCGTACGACGCCTGCCAGCCGTCGGCCCGGTAGCCGACCAGGATGTGATTGACCCGGCGTACCAGATCGGTCGCACCCTGCTTCATCGCCACGCCGTAGTACTCGGTGGTGAAGGCCGCGCCCTTCAGCTCGACCGTCGGGTCCTGCGCGGCCTGGCTGGCGGCCAGCGCCCCGTCGGTGACCACCGCGTCGGCCTCACCGAGCTGCAGCCTCACCAGACAGTCGAGTTGGTTGGGCACCGTCGCGGAGATGTCGGCCGAGACGGGCAGCCTCCCGGACCTCTTGTCCGCGTCCAGCTTCGCGTACGCCGTCGAACCGGCCGCCGTGCAGATCCGCCGGTGCGCGAGCGAGTCGTCGTACCCGGTGATCGGCGACGACTTGGGCGCCAGCACCTGCTGGCCGGTCTTGAAGTACGGGGCGGAGAAGGCCACGTGCTTCAGCCGGTCGCAGTTGATGGTCATCGTGCGCACCACCATGTCGACCCGGCCGTCCTGGATCGCCGGTATCCGCTGGCTGGTCGGAATCGCCTTGAACTGCACCGCGTCCGGGTCGCCGAGGATGTCCTGGGCGATCCGGTGCACCAGGTCGATGTCAAAACCCTCCAGCTCCGCACCCGCGTTGTTCGGGTTGCGGTAGCCCCAGCGGTAGCTGTTCTGGTCGACGCCGACGATCAGCTTCCGCTTGGCGCCGGTACGGGACTTGATGGCGTCGATCGTCGCGCCGTCCGCGCCCGACGGCGACCAGGTCTCGTCCTGCGCCTTCGCGTCGGTGCAGCTGTCGGCCTTCGCCTGGCTCGCGTTTGCCCGCCCCGACCCGCCGCGCCCCGCACCCGTCGCGCTCCCCGCGGAGGACTGGGTCAGCGGCAGCAGCAGCGCGAACGCCAGCGCCACAGCGCAGCCGACCGCCATCGCGCCCACTCCGCCCCAGCCGCGCAAGGAGGCCCGCATCCTCCGCACGAACACCGTCCCGCCCCCTCTCACCGGTACTCCGAAAGCCTGCGCCCGATGCCGAACAGCGCGCCCGACGCCGCCGCCACACCCAGCATGGCGGCACCGATCGGCAGCCCGGACATCGCGTCCCGGCCGTCGGTGGCCCGCTGCTGGAACTCGGTCTCCTCGTGGGCGAGCGCGTTCTTCAGGTTCGCGTCGACGCTGTCGAAGCACTCGGCGGTCGCGCCCTTGTCGCCTATCACCTTGTCCAGCGCGGCCTGGTAGTCGCCGTTCTCGTCCTCGGTGCGGGCGTCGGCGTGCCGCTCCTTCCACACCTTCATGTTCCCCTGGGCCGCCTGCACGGGCTTGCTGCCCGCCGTGTCGTCGGCGAGCGCCGCGGCCTGCGAGAGGCCCTTGGCCAGGGCCGTCATGTCCTGGTCGAAGTCGTAGTAGTACGCGTCGTAGGTGCGGCCGTCGACCGTGACCGTCTCCGCGCCGCGCGAGACCAGGCTGAGGTTCTCGTTGCCCCGGGCCTTCAGGGAGGCGATCCGCGCGTCGTGCAGCACGTTCAGCGAGCGGACGCCGTGGTCGTAGGAGCCGTCCAGGCCGGCGCGGGCGAAGCTGTGGCCGACGACCAGCCACAGCAGCGTGACGACGGTGGCCGCGGACGCCGCCACCAGGCCGTGGTTGAGCACGCGGTTGGTACGGCGGTAGTGGCGCAGCTGCGCCCAGCCGAGCGCGACGAGGGCGAGCAGGCCGAGGACGATCGCCGCCCACGGATAGGGCGTCGCGTCCGCGTAGTCGGACGACAGCCGGCCGTTCTCCTTGGTGTAGAGATCCTCCGCCGCCGGGAGCATCTCCTTCTGCATCTTCTCGTTCGCGTACCGCAGGTAGGCGCCGCCGACCGGATAGCCCTGCCGGTTGTACACGCTGGCCCGCTCGACCAGCCCCTTGTACTCCGGGAGCAGCTTGTTCAGCTTCGCCACGGCCGCCTCGGAGGGCGAACCGGGCTCGGAGTTGGCGGCGGCGGTGACGAGTTTCGCGGCCGCGGTCCGGATGTCCGTCTCGTACCGGGCCCGGGAGGCCGCCGTCTCCTGGCCGCCCGCCAGGAAGCCGCTGGCGGCCGCGGTGTTGGCGTCCGCCAGCGAACGGTAGATGTCGGCCGCGCCCGAACTGAGCGGCTGGCTGCGGTGCAGCACGTCGTCGGCGGCGGCCGCGCGGTCGGTCGTCTGCCACGCGGTGACCGCGCCGAAGGCGACGATCAGGACCGCGAGGACGGCGCCGATCAGCCGGAGCCGGCCGGGCTCGGTGGTGACGGCGGCCCGCACCCGCCCGACACCCTCCGCGAAGGCGGTACGCCGCCGGGGCGTCACCTCGGGCGCGGGAGAGCCGGTCCGCTGTGCGGGCAGGACGGTGCCCGCACCCGGCGGTGCCGCGCTCTTCGTCGGCGGGTGTGTCACTCGACCTCCCCCATGGTCATCCGGTCGCCGCCCAGTATCGCCGCCCGGACTGACATTCGGCACCGGCCGTCACGGGATCTTGATCCGATCGCAGCGGAACCCCTGCTCATGAATACGCCGGGGGAATCGGTTCGGTTCCGCGAGGGTGGTGCGGGGGCGCGGGGCGGGCGCCGAGGGGTGGTGTCGCTTCGGCGCGGACTGCGGGGCGGCGGGGGCCGGCCGCGCAGTTCCCCGCGCCCCTGAAGGGGCGCTTCAGCGAGGGCGGCGCCCCGTGAGCGCCGGTGGGCGACACCCCCACCCCGCCCTCGCCCCTGTCACCCTTCGAAGTACGCCCGCACCCTCTCCTGCACGGGCAACTGCGCGCCCACCGTGTCCAGTCCCAGCAGCGCGGCGCCCAGCACCGGCCGGGCCCGGACCACGCTCGGCACCGCCTTGGGCGCGCGCGCCGCCAGCAGTTCCCGTACGCCGTCGTCCAGTTGCGGGTGACCGCCGGTCAGCACGCCGCCGCCCAGCAGGACCGGCGTCTCCTCGTCCAGCAGGTCGAGGCGGGTCAGGGCGACCGTGGCCATCGTCGCGACCTCCTGCGCCAGCCGGTCCACCACCGAGCGCGCCACCGGGTCGCCGGCGGCCGCCGTGGCGAACAGCACCGGCGTCAGCTCGTGCCGCCTGCCGTACGCGACGTGCTCCAGGTGCAGCGCCTCGATCAGCGCGTACATGGACGTCAGCCCGAAGTGCGCCGGCAGGGTGTCCACCAGGGCCGTCGGCCCCCCGCGCCCGTCCTCGGCCCGCGCCGCGTGCCACAGCGCCTCCTCGGCCAGACCCCACCCGCCGCCCCAGTCACCGGAGATGCGGCCTATCGCGGGGAAGCGGGCGGTGCGGCCGTCGGGGCGCATGCCGACGCAGTTGATGCCCGCCCCGCAGACCACCGCGACCCCCCGGGGCTCGGCCACGCCCGCCCGCAGGATCGCGAAGGTGTCGTTGCGGACGGTCACCGCGCCGCCCCAGCCGCGGGCGGCCAGCGCGGTGGCCAACTGCTCCTCCTCCACCGGCAGATCGGCGTTGGCGAGACAGGCGGAGACATGGCCGGCCGAGGTGACGCCGGCGGCGGCGTACGCCTCGGTGACCGCCGCCGCCACCTCGTCCACGGCCTGCTCCACGCCGACCACGGGCGGCCGGAAGCCGCCGCCGCGAGCCGTGGCGAGGACCTCGCCGTCCGCGGCGACCACCGCGACGTCGGTCTTGCTGTTGCCCGCGTCGATGGCGAGGACACTTGCGGTCAGGCCCACGCGAGGTGCTCCCGGTTGTGCGCGATCAGCTGGTCGGTGAGGGCTTCGGCGTACGCGTACTGGCCGACGAGGGGATGCGAGAGCAGGGCCCGGAAGACCCGGTCCCGGCCGCCGCGCAGAGCCGCCTCCAGCGCCAGTTCCTCGTACGCCGTCACGTTCGCCACCAGCCCCGCGAAGAGCGGGTCGACGTCCGCGACGGGCAGCGGCACGGGCCCGCCCGAGCCGACCGCGGCCTGCACCTCGATCACCGCGTCGTCGGGGAGGAACGGGAGCGTCCCGCCGTTGTACGTGTTGACCACCTGGTACGGGTTGCCGGAGCCGCCCAGCAGCGCCGCCGCCAGGTCCACCGCCGCCTCCGAGTAGTAGGCGCCGCCCCGCTTCGCGAGCAGCTCCGGCTTCTCGTCCAGCGCCGGGTCGCCGTACATCTCCAGCAACCGCTTCTCCATCGCGGCCACTTCGGCGGCCCGGGACGGCTTGGTGCGCAGCTCCCGCACGACCTCGTCGTGGGCGTAGTAGTAGCGCAGGTAGTACGAGGGGATCACGCCGCCCAGCCGGTCCAGGAGCGCCGGTGTCAGCCCCAGGTCGGCGGCGATGGTGTCGCCGTGCTCCCCGAGCAGCTTGGGCAGCACGTTCTCGCCCTCGGGGCCGCCGAGGCGGACCGCCGTCTCCCAGGTGAGGTGGTTGAGGCCGACGTGTTCGAGGTGCACCTCGGAGGCGGTGACGCCGAGCAGACCGGCGAACTTCCGCTGGAAGCCGATCGCCACGTTGCACAGGCCGACCGCGCGGTGCCCGGCCTGCAGCAGCGCGCGGGTCACGATCCCCACCGGGTTGGTGAAGTCGATGATCCAGGCGTTCGGGTTGGCGCGGCGCACGCGTTCGGCGATGTCCAGGACGACGGGCACGGTCCGCAGCGCCTTGGCGAGGCCGCCGGCGCCGGTGGTCTCCTGCCCGATGCAGCCGCACTCCAGCGGCCACGTCTCGTCCTGCTGCCGGGCCGCCTGACCGCCGACGCGCAGTTGCAGCAGCACCGCGTCGGCGCCCTCGACACCGGCGTCCAGGTCCGAGGTGGTGACGATCCGGCCGCCGTGGCCCTGCTTGGCGAAGATCCGGCGGGCCAGCCCGCCCACCAGCTCCAGGCGGTCGGCGGCCGGGTCCACCAGGACCAGTTCCTCGATGGGCAGGGTGTCCCTGAGCCGCGCGAAGCCGTCGATGAGTTCGGGGGTGTAGGTCGAGCCTCCGCCGACCACGGTGAGTTTCATAAAAGGGTTAACCCTTCACTCCGGTGAGCGTGACGCCCTCGACGAACGCCTTCTGGGCGAAGAAGAACACGAGGATCACGGGGGCCATGACCAGTACGGTCGCGGCCATGGTGAGGTTCCAGTCGGTGTGGTGCATGCCCTTGAACGACTCCAGGCCGTAGGACAGGGTCCAGGCGCCCGGGTTCTCCGAGGCGTAGATCTGGGGTCCGAAGTAGTCGTTCCACGCGTAGAAGAACTGGAAGAGGGCGACGGCGGCGATGCCCGGTTTCGCCATGGGGATCACCACCCGCAGCAGGGTGCGCAGGTCCCCGCAGCCGTCCACCTTCGCCGCGTCCAGGTACTCGTTCGGGATTGTCATCAGGAACTGGCGCAGCAGGAAGATGGAGAACGCGTCGCCGAAGGCCATCGGGATGATCAGCGGCCACAGCGTGCCGGACAGGTCCAGCTGCTTCGCCCAGAACAGGTACATCGGGATGATGACCACCTGCGGCGGCAGCATCATCATCGAGATGACCAGCATCAGCGAGAGATTACGGCCCCGGAAGCGGAACTTGGCGAGCGCGTACGCCACCGGCAGCGAGGACACGACGGTCAGGACGGTGCCCAGACCGGCGTAGATCAGCGTGTTCTTCCACCAGGTCAGGAAGCCCGGGGTGTCGAACACCTTCGTGTAGTTGCCCCACTCCCAGGTGTGCGGGATCAGGTCCCGGCTCAGTGCCTGGCTGTCGCTCATCAGCGAGGTCAGGAACACGAACACGAACGGGAGCGTGAAGAACAGGGCGGCGGCGACGCCGAGGGAGTGCACGGCCACCCAGTGCAGCAGCGCCTTGCGGCGGGCGGTGCGCTCGGCCGGGGAGACCGGCTGGGGCGCCAGCCGGGCCGGCCGGTCCAGTACCTGGGTCATCGTCAGTCACCTGCCTGGATGAGACCGCCCCGGCGCCGCATCAGGAACGCGGTGAACACCATCGACAGGGCGAAGAGGACGAGGGCGACGACACAGGCGGAGCCGTAGTCGAAGCGCTGGAAGCCGAGGTTGTAGACGAGCTGGGGGAGGGTGAGCGTCGACTTCTCGGGATAGCCGGGCTCGAACTGGGTGCCGGCGCCCTGGATGACGCCCGAGGCGACCTTCCCGGCGATCAGCGGCTGCGTGTAGTACTGCATCGTCTGGATGACACCGGTCACGACCGCGAACATCACGATCGGCGAGATGTTCGGCAGCGTCACGAACCGGAACCGCTGCCACGCGGACGCCCCGTCCAGCTCGGCGGCCTCGTACTGCTCCGTCGGCACGTCGAGCAGCGCGGCCATGAAGATGACCATGAGGTCGCCGATGCCCCACAGCGCCAGCAGGGTCAGCGCCGGCTTGGACCAGGTGGGGTCGTTGAACCAGCCCGGCGCCGGGATGCCGACCTTCTCCAGGATCGAGTTGACCGGCCCGGTGCCCGGGTTGAGCAGGAACGCGAAGGCCATGGTCGCCGCGACCGGCGGAGCCAGGTAGGGCAGGTAGAAGAGGGTACGGAAGACGCCGGTACCCGTCTTGATCTTCGTGATGAGCATGCCGACGCCGAGTCCGAAGACGACCCGCAGCGACACCATCACGACGACCAGCCACAGCGTGTTGCGCAGCGCCGGCCAGAAGTAGGGGTAGTGCTCGAAGACGTAGCTCCAGTTCTTGGTGCCGGTCCACGTCGGCGGCCTGAAGCCGTCGTAGTGCATGAACGAGAAGTAGACCGTGGAGATCAGCGGGTAGGCGAAGAACACCGCGAACCCGATCAGCCAGGGCGACATGAAGGCGGCCGTACGCAGCGCCGACCGGCGGCGCTTCGACGCGAGGGTGATGGCGCTCATGGCTACTTCGCCTGCGCGATGTCCGTGTCGATCTGCTTGGCCGTGGCCGCGAGGCCGGCCTTCAGGTCCTTGGCCTTGCCGCTCTCGTAGTCGTAGCCGAAGTTCTGGATCGTCGTGAGGTAGACACCGCCGTTGATGGAGGCGGGAGACGTCGTCGAGTCCGGGTTCGCGGCGATGTCCAGGAAGGTCTTGAAGCGCGGGTCGTACTTCAGCTTCGGCGACTTGAGGGCGGCGAGCGTGGACGGCACGTTGTGGATGGCGTTGGAGAAGTTCACCACCGCGTCGGTGTCCGTGGTGATGTACTTGACGAACTCCCAGGCCGCGTTCTGCTTCTTGCTGGTGGAGGCGATGCCGGCGATGGTGCCGGTGATGTAGCCCTTGCCGTACTGCGCGGCCCGGTCGTCGGGGACCGGCAGCGGCGCCACGCCTATGTCGAACTTCGGCTTGGTCGCCAGCGCCATCCCGAGCCGCCACTCGCCGTCGAGCTGCATGGCGACCTGTCCGGTGTGGAAGGGGTGCTTGTCGCCCCACTCGTCGCCGAGCGTCGCCCGGTACTTCTCCAGCTTCTGGAACCCGCCGAGGTCGTCGACGAGGTTCTTCTGGAGGGTGAACGCCTGCGTGAAGGCCGGGTCCTTGGCGATGTCCGACGTGCCGTCGGAGCTGAAGTACCGCGGCGAGAACTGGGCCGCGTAGTGCTCGGTCGTGGTCTCCCAGCCGTGGTAGTCCGGCATGAATCCGAGCTGCTGGTAGCTGTCGCCCTTGGCGATCGTCAGCTTCTTGGCGTCCGCCCGGAACTCGCTCCACGTCTTCGGCGGCGAGGTGATGCCGGCCTTCTTGAACGCCGTCTTGTTGTAGTAGAGGCCGTACGCGTCACCGAGCAGCGGGGCCGTACAGCGGTTCCCGTCGAACTGGGTGTACTCGTTCATCGCCTTCGGGAACGTCGTCTCGGGGTCGATGCCCGCCTTCTTGAAGAACGGGTTGAGGTCGATCAGCGCGCCCGACGAGCAGAACTTGCCCACGTTGTTCGTGGTGAACGAGGAGATCACGTCCGGGGCCTTGTCGCCGCCGCCGCGCAGTGCCTGGTTGACCTTGTCGTCGGTCATGTTGCCGACCACGTTGACGTGGATGTTGGGGTGCGCCTTCTCGAAGTCGGCGACCAGCGACTTGACCGCGGCGACCTCGCTCGCCGAACTCCAGCCGTGCCAGAAGTTGATGGTGGTGTTCGCGGAGGCGTCGTCGTCGGCTCCGGAGGAGGACTGGCCGGTGCAGGCGGTGAGCAGGGCCAGCGAACTCGCGGCGGCGGTCAGGGCAAAAGCCGTCTTTCGGGCCACTGCGGGGGTGCGTGAGGGCATGACGGGGTCTCCCAAGGGCGGGCGGTGACGGAGGAAGCTGCTGTGCGGGAAGCCGGGCGGGACGGGCGGGTGGTCAGCGCGAGGTGTCGAAGACCTCGTCGCGGGTGGTCGCGAGCGCGCTCTCCAGCGCGCCGCGCAGCACGGGGTGTTCCTGGACCTCGCCGACGACGAGCCGTGGCCGGGCGGCCGCCAGCTCCTCCAGCTCGGCCTGGACCAGGGCGCGCAGGACCTCGCCGCCCGCGGTCAGGACCGTGCCGCTGAGGACGACGAGTTCGGGGTCGAGGACGGAGACGAGGGAGGCCAGACCGGTGGCGATCCGGGTCGCGTAGGTCCGCAGGAGGTCGTGGTGCGGCCCGCTGCCGTGATCGGCGGCGCGGGCGACGAGCGCGGCGGCCGCCTCGGAGTGCGAACCGGCCGGCAGGTCGCCGATGCCCAGTGCCTCGGCCAGCCTGGGCAGCGACTGCGCGCCGGCGAGTTCCTGGTAACCGCCGCTGTTGGCCTTGGTGACCTGGCGCACCAGCGGGGCGCCCGGCACCGGCAGGAAGCCGACCTCGCCGGCGCCGCCGGTCCAGCCGCGGTGCAGCCTGCCGCCGAGGACCAGGGCGGCGCCGAGGCCCTCCTCGTTCCACAGCAGGACGAAGTCGCCGTGGCCGCGGGCCGCGCCGAGCCGCTGTTCGGCGATGGCGGCGAGGTTGACGTCGTTCTCGTACTCGACGGGCATCGGCAGCGCGGCGGCGAGGTCGTCGAGCAGTGCGGGGGAGTGCCAGCCCGGCAGGTGCGAGGCGTAGCGCAGCCGGCCGGTGTTGGGGTCGAAGGCGCCGGGTGTGCCGATGACCAGCCGCCGGACGTCGTCCCGGGCCAGTCCCGCCGCCTTCACCGCGCCGTCCAGGGCGTCGGTGACCTGCCGTACGACGGACTGGGCGGACCGGCGTCCCGGGGTGGGCAGTTCGTACTCGCCGACGGTGCGGCCGGTGACGTCGGCGACCGCGGCCCGGATGCGGGCCGGGTTGACGTCGAGTCCCGCGGCGTGGGCGGCTCGCGGATTCACCGCGTACAGCTGGGCGTTCGGGCCCGGCCGGCCCTCGCTGGTGCCGGTCGCGAGCACCAGTCCCGCCGCCTCCAGGCGGGCCAGCAGCTGCGAGGCGGTCGGCTTGGAGAGGCCGGTGAGCTTGCCGATCCGGGTCCGCGACAGCGGGCCGTGCTCCAGCAGCAGGTCCAGTGCGGCGCGGTCGTTCATGGCGCGCAGTACGCGCGGGGTGCCCGGCGTGCCGGCGGTTCCTGCCATGCGGTTCGACACCTGCCTTTCCAGCCGCTCAGTTTCCCAGTGATCGGGGTGTCGGGTCCACCCGGGTGACGCGTCGGGTTCACGGGCCGGGATCACCGGCCGGGACCGCTCACCCATGATCACTGTTAGGAAAGTTTCCTGTTGGCTGGAAAACGTAGGCCGCCGGAGGGAGAGCGTCAATAGCCCGACTGCGCGGCAACCCACTCGTTACCTGCGCTCGGACGTGCGCGGGGCCCCTCCGGAAGTCCGGACGGGCCCTTGTGGTGAGGCGGCCGCGGGTGTTACTCGACCTTGACGAAGTCGTCGGTCTTCGGTCGCCGGTCTTCGGTCGCCGGTCTTCGGTCGCCGGTCTTCGGTCGCCGGATCACCGGTCGCCGCCGCCGGCGCGGTGGCCGCCGTGCCCGAGCCCGTGCCGGGCGCCCTCGGCGGAACGACGGGGCACCCCGCGCCCGTCGGCGTCGGGGTGCCCCGTCTGTTCACTCGAACGAGTGTGCTGGACCGGTCCGCTACTTCCCGGGTGCCGCCGGCCGCTGCGGCACGATCGGGGCCGTCGCCGCCACCTGCGGCGAGTCCGCGTTGGAGAACACCGACGGGGCCGCCACGGCCGCCGAGGGATCCGGCTGCTCCTCCTCGGTGAGCGCGACCGGCACCCCGCCGACGATCCGGATGTCCGCCTCGTCGAAGGCCCGCTTGATCCGCCAGCGCAGCTCGCGCTCCACCGTCAGGGCCTTGCCCGGCATGGTCTTCGCGGAGAGCCGGACCACCATCGAGTCGATGAGGACGGAGTCCAGGCCGAGGATCTGGATCGGACCCCAGAGCAGTTCGTTCCAGGGCTCCTCCTTGGCCATCTTCTCGGCGACCTCCTCCAGGGTGGCCCGGACCCGGTACAGGTCCTCGGTGGGCCGGACGGTGACGTCCACGCCGGCCGTGGCCCAGCCCTGCGACAGGTTGCCGATCCGCTTGATCTCGCCGTTGCGCACATACCAGATCTCGCCGCTGTCGCCGCGCAGCTTCGTCACCCGCAGGCCGACCTCGACCACCTCGCCGGAGGCGACCCCCGCGTCGATCGAGTCGCCGACGCCGTACTGGTCCTCCAGGATCATGAACACGCCGGACAGGAAGTCCGTGACCAGGTTGCGGGCGCCGAAGCCGATCGCCACACCGGCCACACCGGCCGACGCCAGCAACGGCGCCAGATCTATCTGGAAGCTGCTGAGCACCATCAGCGCCGCCGTGCCGAGGATCAGGAAGCTCGCCACCGACCGCAGCACGGACCCGATCGCCTGCGAGCGCTGGCGCCGCCGCTCGGCGTTGACCAGCAGTCCGCCGAGCGTGATGCCCTCCGCCGACTCGGACGTCCGGTTCATCCGGTCGATGAGCTTGGTGATCGCCCGGAGCACGATGTTTCTCAGCACCACCGCGATCACCAGGACGAGCAGCACCTTCAGCCCGATCGCCAGCCATGTCGACCAGTTCTGCTCGACCCAGGTTGCGGCGTTGGTGGCGCTCTCCTGGGCGTCCTGGAGCGTGGGCACCGCCGGTGTCGCCGACCCCGAGGGGGTCGGGGACGGCGACGGACCGGCGGCCGGCAGGGCGACGGGCAAGGACACGGCGGGTACCTCCAGGCGGTGCGGTACTGCCCTCCGGCACGGCGTTCACGGTCACGTACGGCTTCAAGGTCACGAAAAGGTCACCGGACGGGCAGGATCACCACACTAACGGGGCATCGCGGGTGCGCCCGACGGATGCGAGAAGGAGAGACCGCACTCACGCCCCGGGCCTCCCGTTGAACTGGCCCGCGAGGACGCGGGCGCACTCGCGGGACCCGTGGGGTGTGGTCGAAAACACTCCCAGGCCGTTACGCGGACATGGTGGCGCGTCCACCAGGCAAGAGGGGAGACTGGCCACAGATCGTCCCGGCGCGAGCCACGCGCCGCCGACGCCCAAGGAGGCCCCTGTGCCGCATGTCCTGGTCCTCAACGCGTCGTACGAGCCCCTCGGCGTCGTACCGCTCCGCCGCGCGCTCGTCCTCGTCCTGGAGAACAAGGCAGTCGCCTTGGAGGAATCCGGCGCCTTCATGCACAGCGCAACCGTCACAGTCCCCGCACCCAGCGTGGTCCGGCTCAAGCGATTCGTCCGGGTTCCCTACCGCGGGCCCGTTCCGCTCACCCGAAGGGCGCTCTTCGCGCGCGACGGAGGCCGGTGCATGTACTGCGGTGGCGTCGCAACCAGCGTCGACCACGTCATCCCGCGCAGCCGCGGGGGTCAGCACGTCTGGGACAACGTGGTCGCGTCGTGCCGTCGCTGCAACCACGTCAAGGCCGACCGCCATCTCTTCGAGATCGGCTGGCGGCTGCGGCACAAACCAGCACCGCCCACCGGCCTGGCCTGGCGCATCATCGGGACCGGCCATAGGGATCCGCGCTGGCTGCCCTATTTGCAGCCCTACGGCGCGGACGACGCCCTGGCCCGGATCGACGGCATCTCCGCCTGACGATCCGGGCCTTCGCACACCCCGTGGCTGCCCGCCTCGGCCACGGGGCCCCTCGCCGCGCGCCCCCGTACGGCATACGGCGCGGCGCCCCCCCCCGCGAACGCCTCCAGCGCCGCCGCCCGGGCGCCCGGTTGCGCCCCCGGTTGCACGGGCCACGCCCACCCGGCCACCGCACTCCCACGCGCCCCCCCAGGTACCCGGCGCTCACGTAGCCGAGCGCGGGGCAGCCGGCTCAGCCGCGCGCCCAGCAGCACCGGACCGCCGGGTCCCGGTGCTCAGCGCCGGCCCCGCCGCCGGCGGCCGCAGTGCTCGGGGTGAGCCCGTACGCGCCCTCGGACCAACTGGACCGTACGGCGGTACGGCCCTGGTGACCGCGCCGGCTGGTGCAGTGGGCCGGGCTGAGCGCGGTCGCGGGCGGGCTGCTGTCGCCGGCGGTGCCGGGGCACCCGGAGACCTTCGGGCCGCCCGCCATGGTCCGTGACACGCTGGGCTGTGCCGGCACCAGGGCCGCGGACGGGGGGCCACGTAGGCGTCCAGCCCGGCCGCCGCCCAGGCCGCGCAGGCCGCCGTGCGCGCGAGCGCGGCCAGGGTGGCGGGCACCGTGCGCGAGCGGGCGTGGAGCCCCAGCTGCCCGTCGAGCGGAGTCACAGGGCCGGCACCCCCTTCGCGTCGCACGCGGCCCGGGCCGCGAAGTACGCCGACAGCCAGGTCCTGCGTTCCGCGCCGCCCATCGCCGCCAGCCGGGCGCGGGCGGCGCGGCGCTCGGCCAGCGCTGCCCGCTGCCGCGCGTCGCCCAGGGCGTCCAGGCGGTCGAAGTACTCCTGGTCCGGCTGCGGCGCGAGGTAGTTCAGGACCGCGTCGTCGGCCGTCGAGGCCGCGTCGTCAGGGCAGCCGCCACGCAGCTGAAGCGCCCCCACCGCCTGCCACGCGAACATCACCGGGTCGGTCAGGCGGCCCCGCACGAACGACCGGCCGAGCGGCGTCAGCGACGGCAGCCCCGCCTCGTCCGCACGCGGCCCGTCCCACCGGTCCGACCAGCGCACCGGCAGGTTCCGCACCCCCTCCAGCCTGCCGGTGACGTCCGACAGCGCGTCGGTGAGCTGCGGCAGCGCACCCGCGTACCGGGCGTTCACGCACACCGCGGGCGCCACGGACGTGTCGCACACCTGCCGGCGGACCACCGGGTCGGTGCGCCACAGCCCGTCCCCTGTCTGCGTGAGCAGCACGGCCGCGGCCGTCGCGGCGGCCAGCGGCAGCACCGCCGTCCACCGGCGCCGCGCCGCGTACGCCAGGACGGCCGCCCCCGCCAGGCCGCCTGTCCACAGGACCATCGCCGGCGGAAGCCACCACACCGGCACGGACGTGTCCAGGACCATGAACGCCGGGTCGAGGTGGCGCCCGGCCCCCGAGTCCGCCACCGCGGGCACGCCCAGTCCCACGTAGCAGGCGACGGCCAGCAGCGGCGCCGCCGCCCGCCACGGCACCACCCGCCCGACCACCTGGCCGACGAGCACGGCCGCCCCCGTGACGGCCGCGTCGGCGGGCACCTGCGCGAGACGGGGTCCGTCGCCCGCGGCCCCCAGGGCGTACGGCCAGGTCGCGAGCAGCGCCAGCCCCGCCGCGGCCAGGTACCCGGCGGCCACCCAGAGCGCCGTCGGCAGCGCCGACACGAGGAACCGGGCCAGCGGCGACCGTACGGCCGTCTCCCACAGCTCCCGGGTGCGCCGCCGCCGCTCCCGGCCGCCCTGCCAGCAGCCCGCGGCCGCGGCCGCCGGGACCGCGATCAGCACGGCCGTGTGCAGTGCGGTGGCCGTCTCGGCCCAGCCGCCCTGCCACCGGTCGGCCTCGGCGGCGAGCGTCCCGGCCAGCGTCAGCAGCACGGCCAGGCCGGCCCAGGGCGCGAAGCCCCGGCGTGCCTCCGTGAGCAGAGGGGTCCGCACCGCGGCCACGGCGCTCATCGCCGGGCCTCCGGAGCGGCGCGGTGGGTCCGCAGGGCCGTCGTGTAGCCGCGCTCGATCGGATGGTCGCCGGGGCCGTCGGACGCCTCGCCGAGGGCGGCCAGCGTGCCGGGCGTGCCCCGGTAGGCGACCCGGCCCGCGTCCAGCAGGGTGACCTCCGTACAGGCCGCGGCCACGTCCTCCACCAGGTGCGTGGAGACGACCACGGTCGCCGAGGCGCCCAGCTCGCGCAGCAGCTCCCGGAACTCGACGCGCTGCTCGGGGTCGAGGCCGGCGGTCGGTTCGTCCAGCAGCAGGACCTCCGGTTCGTTGACGACCGCCTGCGCGATGCCGACCCGGCGGACCATGCCCCCGGACAGCGTCCGGATCTTCGCGTCGGCCCGGTCGGCGAGCCCGACCCGTTCCACCGCCCGCGCCACCGCGGCCGGGACCCCGGCGGCCGGCATGTCCTTCAGCCAGGCCACGTACGCCACGAACTCCCGCACGGTGAAGCCCGGGTAGTGGCCGAACTCCTGCGGCAGATAGCCGAGCCGGGCCCGGACCTCGCCGAGTGCGCGGTGCCCGGCGGTGTCCCGGCCGAGCACCTCCACCCGGCCCGCGGCCGGCCGGCCGACCGTCGCCAGCACTCTGATCAGCGAGGTCTTCCCGGCGCCGTTCGGGCCCAGCAGCCCGTGCACTCCCGTGCCGAGCGCGAGGTCGACGGAGTCCAGGGCGACGGTCCCGCGGTGCCGGACCCGCAGGCCGGTGACTCGTATGCTCAACGGTTCTCCATGTGGTCGTAGGCGTCCCGGCGGACGGCCAGCAGCGCGGCGCACGCGACGGCGGCCGCGGCCCACACGGCCTGGCTCCCGTCGAAGCGGGCGGACAGCTGACCGGCCAGCCGGGCCGTGAACGGGCCGCCGTGGGCGGCGACGGCCGGGACGAGGACGGCGGCCAGCCAGCCCCCGCCGGTCACCGCCGTCGCGGTACGGCAGCCGACGTAGGAGGCGAGCGCCAGGGACCCGAGGGTCAGGGCCAGGCCCGGCAGCAGCCAGGCGGCGGCCCCGGGCGCGCCGGAGGCGGGCAGCGCGGCGCCGGTGAGGGCCAGCGCGGGCAGGCTCACGGCGAGGACCGCGGCGGTGCGCACGAGCGCGAGGCGCAGGCCGCCGGACGGGGTGGCCGCGGTGATCTCGTGCAGGGGGTCGGCGTGCGGCCCGTAGGAGAGGGCGACGCCGGCCACGGGGATCACCGGGGCGACAGTGAGCAGGAGCGTGCGGGTGGCCGCGTAGTCCGCGGCGCGGGCCAGGAGGAGGGCGCCCACGACCACGCAGAGCAGGGCCAGGAGCCAGGAGCCGCGCACGGCGGGGCCGAGGGACCACAGGGCGGCCTTCGCACGAGGGGCCCGACGCGGGTGCGCGCGGGCCGGCCGCCCGGTCCCGCGCCCTCCGGCGGCGGACTCCCGCACCTGGTGAGCAGCGGTTCCGCGCGCCTCCCGGGCAGGTGACACGGCCGTCAGCACCGCGCCGCGTGTCTCGTCGAGGACCGGACCGGCCGCGGTGCGCCGTACCGCAGCCGACACCCGGGCCGCGCATCCGGCGCAGGTCTCCAGGTGCTTCTCCAGGGACCACGCGTCCGGGTCGGGCAGCGAGCCGTCGGCGTACCGCAGGGTGAGGTCCTCGGAAGCGTGCCAGGACTTCCTCATGCCGGGCCTCCCGTCGGTGCGGGGTGCAGCAGGGCCAGGGCCGTGCGGAGTTCGGCCCTGGCCCGCAGCGCGCGGGACTTGACCGTGCCCTCCGGTATGCCGAGCAGGACGGCGGTCTCGCGGGTGCTCAGGCCGTCCACGACCGTCGCCCGCAACACCTCGCGCAGTTCCGGCGAGATCCGGTCCAGGGCGGTGCCGACGTCGCCGTACTCCAGGCCCGCGAGGACCCGGTCCTCCGCGGACGGCGTGGCGGCCGGGCCCGGAAGGGGCTCCACCCGGGCGGCCCGTTCCTGCACCCGGCGGGCGTCCACCAGCCGGCGGGCGGCGATCGTCCACAGCCAGCCGCCGGCCTCTTGCCCCCGGTGCCCGGCCGCCGACCGCCACACCGTGACGAAGGTGTCCTGCAGCACCTCCCGGACCACCTCGGGGTCGGCGCAGCGCCGGGTCAGGCGGGCGTGCAGCCAGCCCGCGTGCCGGTCGTACAGCGCGGCCAGCGCCGCGTCGTCCCCGGACGCGACGGATCGCAGCAGCGACGCGTCCGTGACGGCCCGAACGTCGTCCTGCCGGTGGCCCCCCATGGGGCGGAACAGTCTCACACCGTCTCTATCGGTCACCCGGGCGCGCGCGGTTCGCGGGGCGCGTGGGCGGACGGGGGGAGTGCCCTCGGCGCATCGGGGTAGGCCTGCCGTGACGTGGCGTCCGCCGTGTCACCCGACGTCAGGACAAGGAGGCCACCGTGGCCGCAGCGGTTCATCATTTGATCCCGGCCCGGTTCAAACCCCCGGTGGAGGACGAGGAGGATTCCCTGCTGTGCGTGTTCAGCGCCGAGACCGTCTGCGCGCAGGCACCGCTGACCAGCGAGCCGCCGCTGCCCGACACCGAGCCGCTGACCAGCGAGCCTCCGCTCGCCGACCTGGCGCCGCTGACCAGTGAGCCGGGGTTGTAGATGAGCGGAGCCCTGGACGGGGAACTGCGCCGGCTCGCCGGACTCTACGGCGTCGCCACCTCCTACAGCCCGTCACCGGACCGCACGGTCGAGGCCTCGGCCGCTGCCGTGACGGCCGCGCTGGCGGCGCTGGACGTCGACGCGAGCGGCCCGGAGGCCGTCCGCGCCGCCCTTGCCGACCGCGAACGGCACCTCGCCGGACGACTGCTGCCGCCGACGCTCGTGCACTGGTCCGGCTCCGGCGATCCCGCCCTCGACCTGCCCGCCGGCACCCGCCTCGAGGTAAGGACCGAGGACGGCCGGACCCGCGACGACGTGACCGGCCTGCCGACCGGCGTGCACCGGCTGAGCGCCGTCGCCCCCGACGGCCGTACCGCGCACGCCCACCTGATCGTCGCCCCCGACCGGCTGCCCGCGCCCCCCGGCCGCTGCCACGGCCTCCTCGTCCAGCTGTACTCCCTCCTGTCCCACCGCTCCTGGGGCATGGGCGACCTCGGTGACCTCGCCGACCTGGCCGACTGGGCCGGACGCACGGCCGGGGCCGGGTTCGTCCAGGTCAACCCGCTGCACGCGGCCGTGCCCGGTCCGCCGACCGACCCCTCCCCGTACCGGCCCTCCTCCCGCCGCTTCCCCGACCCGGTGCACCTGAGGCCGGAGTCCGTGCCCGAGTACGTGCCGGACCCCGCGCTCACGGAACGCGCCGCGGGGCTGCGTGCCACCGTCCTCGGCCAGGGCGCCCACATCGACCGGGACGCGGTCTGGGAGCTGAAGCGGCAGGCCCTTCAGGAGCCGGCCACCGCGCCGCTCTCCGCCGCCCGGCAGGCCGCCTACGACGCCTTCCGCGCCGACCAGGGGCAGGCCCTGGAGGACCACGCCACCTGGTACGCGCTCGCCGAGCGGCACGGCCCGGACTGGCACCGGTGGCCGGAGCCGCTGCGCGACCCGCGGTCGCCGCAGACCGCCCGCGCCCGCGCCGAGCTGAGCGACCGGGTCGCCTTCCACACCCGGCTGGCCTGGCTCACCGACACCCAGCTCACCGCGGCCCAGCGCACCGCCCGCGAGGCGGGGATGCCGGTCGGGATCGTGCACGACCTCGCCGTCGGCGTGCACCCGGCGGGCGCGGACGCCTGGGCGCAGCGCGCGTTCTTCGCCGCCGGGATGTCCGTCGGCGCCCCGCCCGACGCCTTCAACGCCCGCGGCCAGGACTGGGGCCTGCCGCCCTGGCGTCCCGACCGCCTGGCCGAGTCCGGCCACGCCCCCTACCGCGAGCTGCTGCGCGCCCTGTTCCGCTACGCGGGCGCGCTGCGCATCGACCACGTGATGGGCCTGTTCCGGCTGTGGTGGGTGCCGGAGGGCCTGCCGCCCACCGAGGGCACCTACGTCCGCTACGACGCCGAGGCGATGCTGGCGCTGCTGGCCCTGGAGGCGACCCGGGCGGGCGCGGTGGTGATCGGGGAGGACCTCGGGACGGTGGAGCCGGGGGTGCGCGAGACGCTGCAGCGGCGTGGGGTGCTCGGCACGTCGGTGCTCTGGTTCGAACGGGACTGGGACGGCGACGGCAGTCCGCTCCCCCCGGAGAGCTGGCGCGCGGACTGCCTGGCCACCGCCACCACCCACGACCTGCCGCCCACCGCCGCCCGCCTCACCGGTGAACACGTCGAGCTGCGCGACCGCCTCGGCCTGCTGACCCGCCCGGTGGCCCTGGAGCGGGCGGAGGCGGCGGCGGACACGGCGGAGTGGCTGGCCGTGCTGACCCGGCTGGGCCTGCTGGCCGCCTCCGACGCCGGTGACGAGGAGGCCGAGATCCGGGCCGTGCACCGCTTCCTGCTGCGCACCCCGGCCCGCATGGCCGGCGTCTGGCTCCCGGACACGGTCGGCGACCGCCGCCCGCAGAACCTCCCCGGCACCTGGGACCAGTACCCGAACTGGCGGCTGCCGATCGCCGACGCCACCGGCCGGCCGGTGACCCTGGAGGAGCTGATGGCCGCGCCGAGGGTCCGGGATCTCCTGGCGGTCCTGCGGCCGGACGGCCCGCCGGACGAGGAGGAGGACGGCCGCCCGGTCTCGGTACCGAGCCCGTCGGGGGCCTGAGAGCCGCGGCCCGGGAGGGCCGCGGCGGCCTGGGCGGCGCCTACCGGTACCCCGGCCGCGCGGCCCCCAAGTCGGCCCGCTAGTTTGGGAGGGTGGACAAGAAGAACGCCCTGCGCGCCGGCGCCCTGGCTGCCGGTACGACGCTGATGATGCTGCTCATGTCGTCCCCCGCTCTCGCGCTCACGCGTGACGACGGCGACGACCCCGGCAAGGGCCTGAGCGTCATCGAGACGCTGGGTCTCTACGTCCTGATCCCGCTCGTGCTGTTCGTGGTCATCGCGGGCCTGGTCATGGTGCTGGACAAGTCCAAGATCCGGGTCACCAAGCCCGGCGCCGTGAAGGCCAAGGCGAAGGCCTGACCCAGCTTTTCCGCGGAGGGCGGCCGGCGCCCACGCCACCACCCCCCCCCCCGGGGGGACGACCGCCGCCGGCGCCCCCCCCGGGGGGAGGGGGGAAGGCCCGGCCGGGCGAGC
>NZ_JBIWNY010000017.1:88918-163581 GCF_044767465.1 Streptomyces sp. NPDC101237
TCGCCGCCGGGTCCGTCCTACCTGATCCCCCTCGGGCTGTTGGGGGCCTTGGGGGCCCGGGGCTTGGTGCGGCTCAAGTCCAAGACCCGGGGGGGGCGGCCCGCCCCCCGGCGCCCTCGTCGTGCTCAGGGGCTCGGCGCGGTCAGGTAGCGCTGCAGGGTCGGCCCGAGCCACGCCAGCACCTCCTCCCGCTCCAGCGCCACCACCGGCGGGAGCCGCAGCACGAACCGGGTGAGGGCGAGCCCCAGCAGCTGCGCCGCGCACAGCCCCGCCCGTGCCTGCACCTGCTCGGGGTCGGGACACACCCGCCGGGCCATCGGGACCACCTGCTCCCGGAAGATGCCCTGCAGCCGCTCGGCGCCCGCCTTGTTGGTGATGCCGACCCGCAGCACCGCGGTGAACTCCTCGTTCTTCTCCCAGACGGTCAGGAAGTGGGCGACCAGCGTGCGCCCGGCCTCCTCGGGCGGCACCCGGGTCACGTCGGGCATCTGCAGGTCCAGCGCGACGGCGGCCGCGAACAGGCCGTCCTTGGTGCCGAAGTAGCGCATGACCATGGACGGGTCGATGCGCGCCTCCTTGGCGATGGCGCGGATGGTGGCCCGCTCGTAGCCGTCGGTGGCGAAGCGTTCGCGGGCCGCGGCGAGGATGGCGGAGCGGCTGGCGTCGGAGCGGCGAGCCGCCGGGCCGCCGGCGGGTTCTGTGGTTCCACTGGGAGAGCCGGTCATGCCCACGAGCGTAGGTCAACACTCGTAGGCCAACAAGTGTTGACTCGCCCGCCGGCCATGTCTAGGCTCGTCAACAAGCGTTGGCAAACAGGTGTTGGCAAACGATCGTTGGCCAACATTCGCCGGCACCCGACCGCCGGCACGCCCTCGTCGGCGAACAAGCGTCGGCGAACAAGCGTTGGCACACACACGTTGGCCAACAGGCGCAGGCACTGAGGAGGCCTCCCATGAACGGCCCGACCGCCACCACCCCCTCCCGCGTGATCGTCGTCGGCTCCGGCCCCACCGGCCTGCTCCTGGCCGGCGACCTCGCCGCCGCCGGCGTCCCGGTCACCCTCCTGGAGAAGCGACCGCACGGCATCAGCAACCTCTCCCGCGCCTTCGTCCTGCACGCCCGCGCCCTGGAGCAGCTCGACGCCCGCGGCCTCGCCGACGACATGGAGGCCCTCGGCAACCCGCTCACCCGGCTCAACCTCTTCGACGGCCTCACCCTCGACCTCGGCGCCCTCCCCTCCCGTTTCCGCCATGTGCTGGTGATCCCGCAGTACGAGGTCGAGAAGGTGCTGGAGCACCGCGCGGCCGACGCGGGCGTCGACTTCCGCTACGAGTCCGAGGTGACCGGCCTGAGCCAGGACGCCGACGGGGTCACCGTGCACGTCGAGGGCGGCGAGGACCTGCGCGCGGAGTACGTCGTCGGCACCGACGGCATGCGCAGCGCCGTACGGGAGGCGGTCGGGCTGCCGTTCCCGGGGAGGTCGGCCATCCGGTCCGTGGTCCTCGCCGACGTGCTGCTCGACGAGAAACCGCGGTCGCTGATCACGGCCGGTGCGGTCGGCGACGCCTTCGCCTTCCTCGCGCCGTTCGGCGACGGCTACCACCGGGTCATCTGCTGGCACCGCGGCCGGGACGTACCCGACCACGAGCCGGTCGACCTCGACGAGGTCAGGGAGATCACCCGGACGGCACTGGGCCGGGACTTCGGGATGCACGACGCCCGCTGGATGTCCCGCTTCCACAGCGACGAACGGCAGGCACCCCGCTACCGGGCCGGCCGGGTCTTCCTGGCCGGGGACGCGGCGCACGTGCACACCCCGGCGGGCGGCCAGGGCATGAACACCGGTCTGCAGGACGCGGCCAACCTGAGCTGGAAGCTCGCCGCCGTCCTGCACGGCCACGCGGATCCCGTGCTGCTCGACACCTACCAGAGCGAACGCCACCCGGTCGGCAGGTCGGTGCTGCGCAGCAG
The DNA here is from genome assembly GCF_044767465.1 of Streptomyces sp. NPDC101237. Classification (NCBI taxonomy): domain Bacteria; kingdom Bacillati; phylum Actinomycetota; class Actinomycetes; order Kitasatosporales; family Streptomycetaceae; genus Streptomyces; species Streptomyces sp. NPDC101237. Next base: position 90,890 of record NZ_JBIWNY010000017.1, read on the forward strand.
CGGCGCGATCGTCCGCCTGGCGATGGCCAAGGGCTGGCGGCTGCCGGTGCGTGGCGTGCTCATGGCCGCGCTCGCCCGGCTGGCTCCCGTCCGCGCCCGGATCACGGGGCAGGTCACGGGTGTCGGCTACCGGTACCCGGCGCCGCGGGGCGCCCACCCGCTGGTCGGGGCACGCGTTCCCGACCTCGCCCTGGCCGGCGGCGGACGGCTCTACGAGGAGCTGCGCGGCGGCCGGTTCGTCCTGGTCACGCCGGGCGCCCACGACCCCGGCGAGGGGCGCGCGGACCGGCTGGCCGTGGCGCACTGGGCGAGCGGCCGCGACACGACGCTGCTGGTGCGGCCCGACGGGTACGCGGCCTGGGCGGCACGGGACGCCCGGCCCACGGACATCGAGGCGGCGCTGGCCGCGCATGTCGGCTGAAGGGGCGTCATCGGCCGCGGACCGGCTCAGCCGACGGTGAAGTCGGTGACCTCGGTGTCCAGGGTGGTGCTGCCGTCCTCGGCGGTGGCCAGCACCGCGACGTGCCAGGTGCCGTGCGGCGAGGACGCGGCGTCGGCGGCGGAGACCACGGCCCGGTAGGTGCAGCGCGTGGTGTCGCCCTGGGCCGGCGCGCAGGTCGCCGACTCCACGCCGGCCATGTCCTTCGCGGTCAGCGGCTTCTTGGCGAACTCCGACTTCTGCGGCCAGGCCAGCACCTTCAGGCTCTTCACCCCGGAGGACGCGGTGACGTCGGTGGTGAAGGCGAGGGAACCGGCGTGGCCGCCGTCGGGCGCGGTGTAACGGGCGGTGCTGTGCGCGAAGGCGGGCGGCTGGTCCCCGGCGTAGGCGAGGGCGAAGGCACCGGCGCCCCCGAGGACGACGACACCACCGGCGACGGACAGCGCGATACGACGAGACATGACGGGTTCTCCCTGACTGGCTGAGGGCCGAGGCCCCGGATCGGTGGACCGGCGCCGTGTGCCGCGCCGTTGCACCGATGCTCGCAAGCCGGGCGGACCCCCGGCGTGAGCCCGGATACTCAACTCGGCCTGGGGGATACCCGGGTGGGACACGCAACACGCCCACCGCCCCGCACCCGTCCGCCGCACGCACAGCCGGCCCACCGCCCCGCGCCCGGCTGCCGCACGCACAGCCGGTCCACCGCCCCGCACCCGGCCGCCGCACCCGCGCAAGGGCCACCGCCCCGGACCCGGCGCCGGACACGCCGAGGGGGCGCCGGAACACCGGCGCCCCCTCCGTCGTACCGCCGGCCGCTACTGCGCCGCGGCGTCCGCCGCCTGGGCCCGCAGGGCGCGCTCTACGCCCGCCCGGGACTCCGAGACGAGACGGGCCAGGGCCGCGTTCGGCTCGGCCGTGGCCAGCCAGGTGTCCGTCCTCGCCACGGTCTCCTCGGAGACCTGGAGGGTCGGGTACAGGCCGACCGCGATCTGCTGGGCGATCTCGTGCGAGCGAGTGTCCCACACCGACTTCAGGACCTCGAAGTACCGCTCCGTGTACGGCGCCAGCAGCTCGCGCTGGTCCGTCTGGACGAAGCCGCCGATCACCGCCTCCTGCACGGCGTTCGGCAGCTTGTCGGACTCGATGACCGACGCCCACGCCTCGGCCTTGGCCTCCTCGGTCGGACGGGCCGCACGGGCGGTGGCCGCGTGGCGCTCGCCGGCGGCCGTCCGGTCCCGCTCGTACTCGGCGGCGATCTCCGTCTCGTCGAACCGGCCGACCGCCGCCAGCCGCTCCACGAACGCCCAGCGCAGGTCGGTGTCGACCGCCAGACCCTCGATGGTGTGGGTGCCCTCCAGCAGGCTGTCCAGGACGTCCAGCTGCTCCGGCGTGCGGGCGGTGGCCGCGAAGGCACGGGCCCAGGCCAGCTGGTGGTCGCCGGCCGGGGCCGCCGACCGCAGGTGGGCCAGGGTCGCGTCGGTCCAGCGGGTGAGGAGGGCCTCGCGGGCGGTCGGGTCGGCGTACAGCTCGACGGCCAGCTTCACCTGGCGCTGCAGCGACTGCACGACACCGATGTCGGACTCCTTGCCGATGCCGGCCAGCACCAGGGACAGGTACTCGCGGGCGGGCAGCTCGGCGTCGCGGGTCATGTCCCAGACCGACGCCCAGCACAGCGCGCGGGGCAGGGAGGACTCGAAGTCGCCCAGGTGCTCGGTGACGACGCGCAGCGACTGCTCGTCCAGGCGGACCTTCGCGTACGACAGGTCGTCGTCGTTGAGCAGGAACACCGCCGGCCGGCGGCGGCCGGTCAGCTGCGGCACGGCCGTCAGCTCGCCGTCCACGTCCAGCTCGATCCGCTCGGTGCGCACCAGCTTGCCGGTCGTCTCGTCCAGGTCGTACAGGCCGACCGCGATGCGGTGCGGGCGCAGGACCGGCTCGCCCTTGGCGCCGGCGGGCAGCGGCGGGGCCTCCTGGCGGATCGCGAAGGAGGTGACGACGCCGTCGGCGTCCGTCTCGACCTCCGGGCGCAGGATGTTGATCCCGGCGGTCTGCAGCCACTTCTTGGACCAGGTGCTCAGGTCCCGGCCGGAGGTCTCCTCCAGGGCGCCCAGCAGGTCCGACAGGCGCGTGTTGCCGAACGCGTGCCGCTTGAAGTACGCCTGCACGCCGGCGAAGAACTCGTCCATGCCGACGTAGGCGACGAGCTGCTTCAGGACGGAGGCGCCCTTGGCGTAGGTGATGCCGTCGAAGTTGACGAGGACGTCGTCCAGGTCACGGATCTCGGCCATGATCGGGTGCGTGGAGGGCAGCTGGTCCTGCCGGTACGCCCAGGTCTTCATGGAGTTCGCGAACGTCGTCCACGAGTGCGGCCAGCGCGAGCCGGGCGCGTACGCCTGGCAGGCGATGGAGGTGTAGGTGGCGAACGACTCGTTCAGCCACAGGTCGTTCCACCACTCCATGGTGACCAGGTCGCCGAACCACATGTGGGCCAGCTCGTGCAGGATCGTCTCGGCACGCGTCTCGTACGCCGCGTCGGTCACCTTGGACCGGAAGACGTACTGGTCGCGGATGGTCACCGCGCCCGCGTTCTCCATCGCGCCCGCGTTGAACTCCGGCACGAACAGCTGGTCGTACTTCTCGAACGGGTACGCGTAGTCGAACTTCTCCTGGAACCAGTCGAAGCCCTGCCGGGTGACCTCGAAGATCGCGTCCGAGTCCAGGAACTCGGCGAGCGAGGGACGGCAGTAGATGCCGAGCGGCACGCTCTGCCCGTCCTTCTCGTACACGCTGTGCACGGAGTGGTACGGGCCGACGATCAGCGCGGTGATGTACGACGAGATGCGCGGCGTCGGCTCGAAGGCCCAGACGTCGTCCTTGGGCTCGGGCGTCGGCGAGTTGGAGATGACGGTCCAGCCGCTCGGCGCCTTCACCGTGAACCGGAAGGTCGCCTTCAGGTCCGGCTGCTCGAAGCTGGCGAACACGCGGCGGGCGTCCGGCACCTCGAACTGGGTGTAGAGGTACGCCTGCTCGTCGACCGGGTCGACGAAGCGGTGCAGGCCCTCGCCCGTGTTGGTGTAGGCGCAGTCGGCCACGACCCGCAGGATGTTGCGGCCGGCCAGCAGGCCCGGCAGCGCGATCCGGGAGTCGGCGAAGACCTCGGCGACATCGAGCGGGTCGCCGTTCAGGGTGACCTCGTGGACCGCCGGGGCCACCAGGTCGATGAAGGAAGCGGCACCCGCTTCGGCGACGTCGAAGCGCACCGTGGTCACGGACCGGTAGGTACCGCCCTCCTGCGCGCCGGAGAGGTCGAGATCGATCTCGTACGAGTCGACAGTGAGCAGCTTCGCCCGCTGCTGTGCCTCTTCGCGAGTCAGGTTTGTGCCAGGCACGCGGTCATCTCCTCGTTATGTGTGGGTTGCGCCATCCTTCCACGCCTGCCCCGCCCCGGGCGACGAGGGAAAACCCCAGACATCGCCCGGACGGCGGGCCTCAGGCGGCCGTCGTGCCGCCGTCGACCGGCATCGCCGCGCCGGTGACGAAGGAGGAGCGGTCGCTGCACAGCCACAGCGCGGCCTCCGCGACCTCGGCGGGGCCGGCCATCCGCTTCTGCAGCGTCTCGCCCTCGAACCGCTCCCGCAGTTCCGGCGTCGTCCGCACGGCCCGGTCCATCATCTCGGTGCGGGTGCTGCCGACCACCAGCGCGTTGACCCGGATGCCGCGCTCCGCGTACTCGGCGGCGGCGGCCCGGGTCAGCCCGAGGACGGCGTGCTTGGCGGCCACGTACGCGGCCGACGCCCCGGTCGCCCGCTGCCCCGCGACGCTCGACGTGTTGACGATCGTGCCGCCGCCGGACCCGAGCATCTCGGGGATCTGGAAGCGCAGGCAGTTCCACACCCCGCGCACGTTGACGTCCATGGTCCGCTCGTAGACGTCCTGGCCGGTCTCGTGCAGCTCGGTGCCGGCGGTCCCGAACCCGGCGTTGTTGAAGGCGCAGTCCAGGCGGCCGAAGGCGGCGACGGCGGCGCGCACCACCTGCTCGACGTCCTCGGCCGAGGCCACGTCCGCGGGGACGGCCAGGGCCCGGCCGCCGGCGGCGCCGATCTCGTCGGCCAGCGCGGACAGCCGCTCCGTGCGCCGCGCCGTCAGCACGACGGCCGCCCCCTCCCGCGCGAACAGCCGCGCGGCGGCCGCCCCGATCCCGCTGGAGGCACCGGTGATCATGACGACCTTGCCGTCGAGGACACGCGAGGTCCCGCAGGACGGATGACTGTGGGTCATGGTGTCGGGGTTCCCCTTCGACGACGAGCGGTGCGGTGACGCGCCCGAAGGGGCGCTGGGGACACCCCCGGCCGCGGGCGGGGGAGGAACGGCGCGACCGGCCAGGACGGCGCCGCGCCCGCCGACGGCGGCGGAACGTGGCACCCCCTGAGGCGCACGGCGCCTACGCGGACAGCTCCGCCGCCACCAGCTCGGCGATCTGCACGGCGTTCAGCGCGGCCCCCTTGCGGAGGTTGTCGTTGGAGATGAACAGCGCGATCCCGTTGTCCACCGTCTCGTCGCGGCGGATCCGGCCGACGTACGAGGCGTCCCGGCCGGCCGCCTGCAGCGGGGTCGGGATGTCGGACAGCTCGACGCCCGGGGCGCCGGCGAGCAGCTCGGTGGCGCGCTCCGGGCTGAGCGGGCGGGCGAACCGGGCGTTGATCTGGAGGGAGTGGCCGGAGAACACCGGGACACGGACGCAGGTGCCGGAGACCTTGAGGCCGGGCAGTTCCAGGATCTTGCGGGACTCGTGGCGCAGCTTCTGCTCCTCGTCGGTCTCGTTGAGACCGTCCTCGACGAGGTTGCCGGCGAAGGGGAGCACGTTGAAGGCGATGGGCCGCTTGTAGACCTGCGGCTCGGGGAAGTCGACCGCGCCGCCGTCGTGGGTGAGCTTGTCGGCGTCGGCGGCGACCTTCTGCACCTGCCCGTGCAGCTCGGCGACGCCCGCGAGACCGGAGCCGGAGACCGCCTGGTAGGTGGTGGCGACCAGCGCCTCGAGGCCCGCCTCCGCGTCCAGCACCTTCAGGACCGGCATGGCGGCCATCGTGGTGCAGTTCGGGTTGGCGATGATGCCCTTGGGCCGGTCGGCGATCGCGTGCGGGTTGACCTCGGAGACCACCAGCGGGACGGCGGGGTCCTTGCGCCAGGCGGAGGAGTTGTCGATGACGACGGCGCCCTGGGCGGCGACCTTCTCGGCGAGCGCCTTCGAGGTGGATCCGCCGGCCGAGAACAGCACGATGTCCAGGCCGGTGTAGTCGGCGGCCGCCGCGTCCTCCACGGTCACGCCGTCCAGGACGGTCCCCGCGGAACGGGCCGAGGCGAACAGCCGCAGCTCGGTGACCGGGAAGTCGCGCTCCGCGAGGATCCTGCGCATGACCGTGCCGACCTGACCGGTGGCTCCGACGATTCCGACCCTCACGGTGACTCCCTCTGCGAACGGTGACGTGTGTCTACGGCCTTTCCATCATGCGGCCGACCCGGGTCAGCCTGTCCAATTCTTTGCCCGCCATGCTCGAGGGACGGACAGCGCACCCCGTGGAACTCCCGTCGGCACCTGCGCTGAGCTGCATAAATTGGCCCCGCACGGGGTCCGGGCCGCAAGCTGTGCCGCGTGGCGGGCCGGTGTGACGTACGCCTCGCACACCCTTTCGGGGGCCGCGGAAAAGATGTCCGGGCGCCGGGCGAACGTTTCCGGGGCCCCCGGCGTCGTAGGGGAAACGTGGTGAGGGGGGTGGGGTGTGCTGCGCGGAAAGGCCCGCCGGGCCCAGGGGGACCAGCACGGTGATCCTCTGGACGCGGACCAGGAACGCCGGGTGCGGGCGGTGCTCGCGCTGGGCGGCGTACCGCAGGCGGACCTGGCGGACGGCGTGCAGCAGGTCCGCCTGCGGCTGCTGGAGCGGGCCGCGAACGGGCAGGAGGCGCCGCGGGACGTGTCGGCGTGGGCGGCGGTGGTCGCCTCGAACCTCGCCATGGACTGGCACCGCGCCAAGCGCCGCCAGGAACGTCTCGGCGAACGCCTGGCCGCCCTGCGCGCCCCCGACCACGTCGGCGGCGAGGACAGCAGCCTGCTGTCCGTAGCCGTCGCCCGGGGCCTGGACGAACTGCCCGACGCCCAGCGCCAGGTCCTCGTCCTGCGTTTCTACGCCGACCTGCCGGTGCGCGGGATAGCCGAGGAGCTGGGCATCCCCGAGGGCACGGTCAAGAGCCGGCTGCACTCGGCGGTACGCGCCCTGCGCACCCGCCTGCACGAGGACGAGGTGGTGTGACCATGCCCGCCGCACACGACGGCCGCGACGGTCCGGGCGAGGACGTCGAGGCCCTGTTCGCGGTCCTCATGGAGGAGCCGCTGACCGACGCGCAGCGCGCCGATCCCGCCTTCATGGCCGAGCACCGGGTCGCCGCCGCCGACGTGTCCCTGCTGCGCGCGCAGCTCGGGAGCCTCGGCGACGCGCTCGCCGGGCCGCGCCGGGTGCCCCGGCCCGAGCCCCGCCCGGCCCGCCGGCATCCCGGCATGCGCTCCCTGGGTCTCGTCTGCGCGCTCGCGGCCGCCTTCGCCTGCGCCGTCCTCGGCGTCGGCCGGCTCGGCGCGCACGGCACCGACGACAAGGCGGCCGGGGCCGCCGCCGACAGCGCGGCGGCCGGCGAGTCCGGCGCGAAGTCCGCCGCCGGACCCGGCTACCTGGCCTGCGCCCGGCTGGTGGCCGAGGGCACCGTCACCGGGGTGACGCACCTGCCGGGCACCGGGACGGAACGGGTCACCCTGCGCGTGACCCGCGCCTACAAACCGGCGCGGACGGCCCCGGAGGTCGACGTGGTCGTCGGGTCCGACGCCCGGATCCGCGCCGGGTCCCGGCTGCTGGTCGGCGTCGCCCGGGACGCGGCCGCGGCCGACCTGTACGCCGTGGGCGAGGCCGAGATCGCGCCGCAACGCGCCTGGATCGTCCGGGACCTGCCCGGATCGCGGACGGCGTCCTGCCCCGGCACATGACGAGGCGGGCGCCCCCCCGGGGGGAACGCCCGCCTCGGTGGCCGGTCCCCTACGGGACGACCTTGTCGATCCTCACGTTGCCGGTGCCCGCGACCGTGCCGCGCGCGTTGACCAGCTGGACCCGGCCGAAGAACTCACGTCCCTGGGGGGCCGCCGCCACCGCCGTGACCTGGCCGCTCACCGTGGCCGAGGCACCGGTGCCCAGCTTGACCGGGGCCGCGCCGTCGACCGTGACGGCGCCGAGCGCGGCGGAGAAGAACACGTCCCGGTAGGAGTAGTCGGTGGCGCCGGACGGCACCGAGTACCCGACGACCTTGACCGTGTAGGTGCCGGCGGCGGGCGAGGCGATGGAGACCGCCTCCTCCGAGTCGCCGTCGGCGGACTGCGCGACCTGCTTGCCGGACGCGTCGTACACCGTCAGGTCGAGGTCGGCCGCCGTGTCCGAGACCCCTCCGATGGCGACGTCGAGCGACGTGGCACCGGCCGGGACGTCCACCGTGGTGGTCTGCGTCTCGCCCTCCTTGATCGAGGGACGGGTCGTTTTGGACGAGCCGAGCGGACCGCCGACCAGCTTGCCGTCGAGCGCGGCGAACTTGTTGGTCACCTTCCACGAGGCGGTGGCCGGGACGCCGGCCTTGGCCTCGGGCAGGGTCACGGTCTGCGGGTCGAAGACCGCGCCGAGCACGGTGACACCCAGCTTGTACGGGTTGTCGAGCAGCGGCGAGGTGCGGCGCGCCTCGACCTCGATCTCCCAGACGCCGGCCTGCGGGTCGGCGTAGGAGCGGACGTCCGGCTTGCAGCCGTTGCCGTCGAGGTAGTTGTTGTAGCAGTACGGGGTGCCGGTGTTGTCGACCGGAGTGCCGTACGGGTGGATGGAGATGAACCGGGTCTGGCTCCTGTCGGCCAGCCCGCTCATCGCGACCTCCAGCGACGTGGCGCCCTCGGGCACGGTCACGAAGTACGAGGTGGAGCTGTTGCGCTGCACCGAACCGGACGCCGCGAAGGTGTGGTTCACGGGCGCCGAGACCACGACGGTCGCCAGGATCTGCTGGTCCACACCCTCGGTGCGCGGGTCGTCGACCTCCAGGATCGCCGACTTGATGCCGGAACTCTTCGGCTTCGCCTGGACCGTGACCGTCACCGGCCGGTTCAGCGGCAGCTTCACCTCGTCGTCGCCGAGGATCTTGAAGGTGTGCCCGGCGTTGTTCTCCAGGCGCAGTTCGTGCCGGAGCGCCTTGTCCGGGCCGGAGGTCCGGGTGACGGTGATGTCGTAGGTCTTCTTCTGGCCGGCCTTCAGGCCGCCCTCGCGGTCGTACAGGCCGGTGCCGAAGCCCGGGGTCTTCAGCGCGTAGTCGATCGCGGTGTCGACGGGCGCCTTGACGGTGTAGTCGTGCGCGGTGGCGTGGTCGCGGATGGACTCCCAGGCGTCGACGACGTCGATGCGGCCCGCGCCCTCCTCGTACGCCTGCACGTCCTTGATGTGGTGGGCGGTCGAGGTCAGCGCCGTGCGCAGGTCGGCGGGGGAGAGGGCGAGGTGCTTCTCCTTCGCCGCCGACAGCAGCAGCGCGGAGGCGCCGGCCGCCTGCGGGGAGGCCATCGAGGTGCCCTGGAGCATGGAGTAGCCGGCCGGCAGCGAGTAGCCCGCCTCGGCGACCGGGGAGCCCGGCAGCCAGGTCTGGGTGGTGTTGATCGCGGCGCCGGGGGCGACCAGTGTCGGCGTGAAGCCGCCGTCCTCCCGCGGACCGCGCGAGGAGAAGGGCAGCAGCTGGTACTTGGTGGTCACCTGGGAGCCGTAGTTGGCGGCCCAGGTGTCCCGGGAGATGCCCGCGCCGACCGAGATGACCTTGTCGGCCAGGCCCGGGTCGCCGATGGTGTTCGCGCCCGGTCCTGAGTTGCCCGCGGAGATCACCAGCTGCACGCCGTAGGTGTCGATGAGGCGGGTGTACAGCTCGGCGCGCGCGTTGTTGCCGTCGTTGAGCGCCGGCAGACCGCCGATGGACATGTTGACGATGTCGACGCCGCGGTTGGCGACCAGGTCGATCATGCCCTCGGTGAGCGCGACGTTGGTGCAGCCGCCGGTCCAGGTGCAGGCCCGGGAGGAGACGATCTTCGCGCCCGGTGCCGCGCCGTTCATCTTCCCGCCGAACAGGCCGTTGGCGGCGGTGATGCCGGCCACGTGGGTGCCGTGCTCGGACTCGATGACCCCGATGTTGACGAAGTCCGCGGTCTTGCCGACCCAGTCCCCGCCGTAGGGGTCCATCGGGACGTCCTTGCGGATCTGCACGACGAACGGCTGCCGCTCGACGACGTCGGTCGCCGGGTTGTCGGTGCCGAAGTAGCCGACCTGGAAGCCGTCCTTGTACGGCTTCATCGGCTTGTCGTCGGCGAAGTCGCGGTTGTTGTTCAGGTCGACGGTGACCGTGCCGGCCGCCGGGTCGTAGAGCACGCCCCAGCTGTCGGTGGTGTCCCCGTCCCGGTTGGCGTCACCGGCCGCGTCACCGCCCGCGGTGTACGACTCCTTGAACGTGCTCACCTGGTACGACCCGGCGGGCGCCGTCCAGGTCTGGCCGCCGTAGCTGAAGCTCGGCCCGGACACGGCCGTGACCATGGGCCGCCAGGTCTGGTCGCTGTCGACGATCGGGTCGGTCGAGGTGATCCAGTCGACGATCTTCCGCTCGCCCGTGGTGGTCCTCTGCAGCGCCGGGTGGCCGAGGTCCACGCCGGAGTCCAGGATGCCGATCGTGACGCCCCGGCCGTCCGCCTTCGGGTGGTCCTCGACGAAGTCGACGGCGCCGGTCTCGAAGGAGGGGTTGTACGGGTTCCGCGCCGCGGTGTTCTTCCCCGGCGCCGGATAGGTCTTCGCGGACCCGGCCGTCCTGGCGGTGTCCGCCACCGCCGGGTCGTCGAGCGGGATCTCCTGGCGCAGGTCGATCGCGTGCACCGAGGACAGCTTCGCGGCGGCGGCGATCGCCGCCGCCGCCCGCGCGGTGGGGACGGTGGCACGGACGTAGCCGAGCCCGTCGTACGTACGGCCCACCGAGCCGCCCTTGACGCCGTCCAGCTCCTCGGCGACCTGCGCCGTCCTGCCCGGCGCGGTCGCGATCATCATCGTGACGTTCTTGGCACCGTCGGCCCTGGCCTCGGCGAGCAGCGCGGCGTCGTCCGAACCGAGCTTGTCGTGGGCCGACTTGACGTCCGTGGCGGCGGGCGGGGCCGGGGTCGCGGCGGCGGCCGCCGCCAGGGGTATCGGTCCCGCGGCGGAGAGCGCGGCCACGACACCGACGGCGAGGGCCATCCGGCCCAGACGTCTGTGGCCCGGTATCGGGTCGTGCTGGGGGCTGAGGGTCATCTGCATCCCTTGCAGGTAAAGGAACGAGCATGGAACGTCCGGAATCCGGTCAAGAACCGGCACGCAGGCGCACAGCTTTCCCCAAGGGAACGGTCTTTTGGGAACGTTGACCGAATCGATATGAACGTATGGGGAAAACCCCCTATCGGTGCCCTTGCCGTGAAAGGAAATCCGGTGGCCGCGGGCGTCCCGGGGCCCTACCGTGCCGGTGTGCGCGAGAAGCTGAGGGTGGCGGCCTACGCCGTGTGCGTCCGCGACGGACAGGTCCTGCTGGCCCGGTCGCCCGCCGAGGACGGAACCCCCGAGTGGGTGCTGCCCGGCGGCGGCATGGAGCACGGCGAGGACCCCTACGACACGGTCCGCCGCGAACTCATGGAGGAGACCGGCTACCACGTCGAGGTGACCGGCCTGCTCGGCATCGACTCCTTCCACCGGCCCTTCGCCCGCGGGACCCTGCTGTCCCGCACCACCGACCACCACCACGTGCGGATCGTCTACAGCGCCGAGATCGCCGGCGGCGAGCTGCGCGACGAGGTCGACGGCTCCACCGACATGGCCGCCTGGCACGACCTGGACGCCGTGCCGGACCTCCCGCACATCCGGCTCGTCGACGTCGCCCTGCGGCTGTGGCGGGAGCGGCCCGCGGCGGGACGGCTCGCCGACGAGCGGGCGTAGCGGCCGACGCGCCCACGGCACCCGCCCGGCGGTCCTCGCCACGGCCCGCCTGTCCTCGCAGCCGCCCGGCGCTCCCCGCGGCGGCCGTCGCGGTCGTCGCACTCGTAAGCGCCGGAGCCCCTCCCCTTCCCCGTCAGATGAACGCGGAGTGACCGCACCCCGGCCGCCCGCGATCCGCTCCATGACCGGTCCCCACCTCACCTGATCCACGTACGGTGATCGGCGCCGCGCGTTGCCGTCGCGTTCACGCGCAGGCCATCCCCGGTGCCAACGATCCAGAGTGAGCGGGAAGTTCGCGGAAGCGATCGCCCGCGACCACTGCCGGACGCGTTCGCACTCGGGGAGACCGCGCCATGTCGCGCATACGCTCAGTCGCCACCTCCGCGGCCCAGAAGGGCCGCGAGGCACTGGAGATCAACCGCCGCACCGTGCTCGCCACCGCCGGAGCCGTCTCGCTCTCCGCGGGCGTCGGCCTCGCCCTGCGCCCCACCGCCGGCCAGGCCGCGCCCGCCGCGCCCGGGGAGCAGCAGCCGGTCGCCGAGGGCCGCCCCGCCGCCGCGGCGCCCCTCGCGCCCTACACCAAAGGCACCACCGTGGCCTCCGTCGCCACGCCCCGGAACGGCTCCGGCTACCGGCGGCTCGGCGACGGCACCGGCTGGGCCCGCGTCCTGCGCTCCGACCTGGCCGCCGCGGGGTCCGGCCGGGCCGGCCGCCGTACCGCTCTGGCCTCGTTCGTGCAGTTCACCGACCTGCACCTGATGGACGTCCAGCACCCGCTGCGCCTGGAGTACCTGCGCGCCCACGACCCGCACGCCTGGCGCCCGCACGAGGCCCTCACCGTGCCCGGCGCGATCTCCCTCGTCGAGCGGGTCAACGCGCTGCGCGGCGCCCCGGTCACCGGCTCCCCGCTGCACTTCGTGATGACGACCGGCGACAACACCGACAACAACGCGCACTCCGAACTGGAGTGGTTCATGAAGGTGATGAGCGGCGGCCGGATCACCCCCAACAGCGGCGACCCCACGCACTACGAGGGCGTGCAGAACAGCGGCCTGAAGCAGTACTGGCAGGCGAGCTCCACCGTCCGCGACGACGACAAGGCCCTCGGCTTCCCGCACCTGGCCGGCTTCCTCGCCGCCGCCGTCCGCGAGGTGAACAGCCCCGGCCTCAACCTGCCCTGGTACTCCACCGTCGGCAACCACGACGCCCTGCCGCTCGGCTGCTTCGGCTCCCACGCCGACCCCTACCTGGCCGCCGCCGCGGTCGCCGGCAAGAAGCTGATGACGGTGACCGACGCCGAGGCCAAGAAGCTCCAGGACGCGATCCGCACCGCCGCGGACCTGAAGGGCAGCGGCTACCGCGACTTCCTCAAGGCCCACGCCCGGTCGGCGCGTTCGGTCACACCGGACCCCAAGCGCGCCCCGTACACCGCCGCGGACTACCTCAAGGCCCACCTGGACCCGGCCTACCAGGGCCTCGGCCCGGTCGGCCACGGCTACTCCTCCGCGAACCTGGCCGCCGGCACCCAGTACTACGCCTTCCGCGTCTCCGACGACGTCATCGGCGTCAGCCTGGACACGACGGACGCCGGCGGCCACTACGACGGATCGATCGGCACGGCCCAACTGGCATGGCTGGAGCGGACCCTGCGGGAGAACAGGGACTCCTACGCGGTCGTCTTCAGCCACCACACCAGCAAGACGATGACCAACACCCGCCCGGACCCGGCCCGTCCGGGCGACCGCCGCCACTCGGGCGCCGAACTGGTCAGCCTCCTCAACCGGCACGCGAACGTGCTCGCCTGGGTCAACGGCCACATCCACCGCAACCTCATCACCCCGCACCAGGCCTCCAACGGCAACGCCTTCTGGGAGATCACCACCGCCTCGCACGTCGACCACCCGCAACTGGCCCGGGTCGTGGAACTGGCCGACAACAAGGACGGCACGGTCTCGCTCTTCACCACGCTGATCGAGTCGGCGGCCCCGCACCGCACCGACTTCTCCGACCTCTCCCAGACCGGCCTCGCCGCCCTCTACCGCGAACTGGCCTTCAACGCGCCCGGAGCCAGCAAGGTCCTCGGCGGCGACGCCGTCGACCGGAACACCGAGCTGGTCCTCAAGAAGGGCTGAAACCCGCCCAACCGGTCCACAGCCGGGCAACCTCCCCGATCACGCCGGTGTCCCTCTCCCCAGCCGGGTACCACGACCACGGCGACCCGACCGGGGGAGAGACATGTTCCTACGTACGGCACTGGTGGCGGCCACCGCGGTGGCCCTGTCGGCGGCACTCCTGGCACCGGCGGCGGCGGCACCCGCCGCCGGCCACGGGGCCACCCGCGAGGCGGTGCGGACCGCGGTCGCGGCGGGCGTGCCCGGGGTGACGGCCACCGCCCGCGACCCGCACGGCACCTGGTCCACCACGGCCGGGGTGGGCGACACCCGGACCGGCGCGCCGCGCTCCGCCCTGGACCACTACCGGGTCGGCAGCATCACCAAGACGTTCGTCGCCACCGTCCTGCTCCAACTGGAGTCGGAGGGCCGCCTGTCCCTCGACGACACCGTGGACACATGGCTGCCCGGAGTGGTCCGGGGCCACGGCAACGACGGCCGCCGCGTCACCGTCCGCCAACTCCTCGACCACACCAGCGGCATCTTCAACTACACCTCGGACGAGGACTTCGCCCGCACCTACTTCCTGAAGGACGGCTTCCTCCGGCACCGGTACGACACCCTGACGCCCGCCGCGCTCGTCGCCCTCGCGACGCGGCACGAACCGGGCTTCGCACCGGGCACGGACTGGTCCTACTCCAACACCAACTACGTCCTGGCCGGCATGGTGATCGAGGCGGTCACCGGCCACTCGTACGCCCGGGAGATCACCCGCCGGGTGATCGAGCCGCTCCACCTGACGGGCACCTCGGTCCCCGGCACCCGCACGACCCTGCCGAGCCCGAGCAGCCGCGCCTACTCGAAGCTCTCGGACACCGCCACCGGACCCACCTACGACGTCACCGCCCTCAACCCCTCCCTGGCCTCCTCGGCCGGCGAGATCATCTCCACCTCCGCCGACCTGACCCGCTTCTACCAGGCCCTGCTGCGCGGCCGGCTGCTGCCCGCGCACCAGCTGAAGGAGATGAAGACCACGGTCCCCGTCCCCGGCGACCCCGACAGCGCCTACGGACTCGGCCTGATCGACCGCACCCTCTCCTGCGGCGTCCACGTCTGGGGCCACGACGGCGGCATCCACGGCTCCTCCTCCACGGCGGCCACCACCGCCGACGGCCGCCACGCCCTGGCCGTGAACTTCAACGGCGACTGGACGGGCGACCCGGGCACGGTCCTGGACGCGGAGTTCTGCGGAAGCTGAGCGGCCCGGCCGCGTGCCCCTCGCGCGAGCGCCCGGAAGAATCCGCGGCGGCGATGTCGAGAACGCGCGGCCGGCTCCGTCCCAGGGGCGAGCGCGGCCACAATGGGCCGTACGAGCACCGAGGAGAACCACCATGGCGAAGTACCTGCTGCTCAAGCACTACCGGGGCGCTCCGGCCGCGGTCAACGACGTCCCCATGGACCGGTGGACCCAGGAGGAGATCTCGGCCCACATCCGCTACATGAACGACTTCGCGGCCCGCCTGGAGGAGTCCGGCGAGTTCGTGGACGGCCAGGCCCTCGCCCCGGACGGCATGTGGGTCCGCTACGACGGCGAGGGGCGGCCGCCGGTCACCGACGGGCCGTTCGCCGAGACCAAGGACGTCATCGCCGGCTGGATGGTGATCGACGTCGACAGCCAGGAGCGGGCCGTGGAGCTGGCCGGTGAGCTGTCGGCCGCTCCCGGAGCCGGCGGAAGGCCGATCCACGAGTGGCTGGAGGTGCGCCCGTTCCTGACCGCGCAGCCCACCATCGAGGAGTCCTGCCACTGATGGACGAGGTCCTGCTCAGGAGCCTCACCCCGGGCGTGCTCACCGTCCTCGTGAGCCGCGGAGCCGGTTTCGCGGCGGCCGAGGACGCCGTGCAGGAGGCACTGGTGGAGGCGGTCCGGGTGTGGCCCGCCGACCCGCCGCGGGACCCGAAGGGCTGGCTGGTCACCGTGGCCTGGCGGCGGTTCCTCGACGCCGCCCGCGCGGACGCCGCCCGCCGCCGGCGCGAGGACCGCGTGGACGACGAGCCGCCGCCCGGCCCGGTCCCCGGCGCCGACGACACCCTCCGGCTCTACTTCCTGTGCGCGCACCCCTCGCTGACCCCCTCCGCCGCCGTCGCGCTCACCCTGCGGGCCGTCGGCGGCCTCACCACCCGCCAGATCGCCCGGGCCTACCTCGTCCCGGAGGCGACCATGGCCCAGCGGATCAGCCGCGCCAAGCGCACGGTCTCCGGCGTCCGCCTGGACCGGCCCGGCGACGTCGGAACCGTGCTGCGCGTCCTCTACCTGGTCTTCAACGAGGGCTACTCCGGTGACGTCGACCTCGCCGCGGAGGCCGTCCGGCTGACCCGGCAGCTCGCCGCCCGGGTCGACCACCCCGAGGCGGCCGGGCTGCTCGCGCTGATGCTGCTCCACCACGCCCGCCGGGCCGCCCGCACCGGGCCCGACGGCAGCCTGGTGCCCCTCGCCGAGCAGGACCGCGGCCGGTGGGACACCGCTCTGATCGCCGAGGGCGTCGGGATCCTCCAGGGCGCCCTCGCCCGCGACCGCCTCGGCGAGTACCAGGCCCAGGCCGCCGTCGCCGCCCTGCACGCGGACGCGCCCACCGCCGCGGAGACCGACTGGGTGCAGATCGTCGAGTGGTACGACGAACTCGCCCGGCTGACCGGCAGCCCCGTGGTCCGGCTCAACCGCGCGGTCGCCGTCGGCGAGGCCGACGGACCCCGCGCCGGCCTCGCCGCCCTCGCCGGCCTCGACGCGTCCCTGCCCCGGTACGCCGCGGTCGCCGCCCACCTGCACGAGAGGGACGGCGACCGGGCGACCGCGGCGCGGCTGTACGCCGAGGCGGCCCGCAGGGCCACGCATCTCGCCGAGCGCGACCACCTGACCCGCCGGGCCGCCCGGCTCAACGCCCGCGGCTGACGTCCGCGTACGTCCGGGTGGCCCGCTTGCCGATTCTTTGCCGTCGGCCGGGCCGCTCCCGCGCCGCCCGCCACCCCGGTGGTGGCCGGTGGAACCGCAGGTCACAGGCGTGACAACGAAGGCCGTCCGGGGGTGCTGAGCGTGCGTGTCCCGGCACGCACCGTGTAAATGAATCGGACTCCGGCGCGAGACATGCCGTTCATCCGAATGAAACGTCCGTACCGCCTCATATCGGCTAACCCGCGGTTCCCGGGGATGGCTCGATCTGGTGCAAGGCAGGTGTTCGTGTGGGCGCTCGGCTCGGACTTCGTGTGCTCTCGGTCTACGAGGGCTTTTTCTCCGGGGGAGCCCGGATCGTGCACAGTGATGTGCTGCTGGGTCTGGTGGAGGGCGGACAGCAGTGGCACCGTGTGCTGAGTCTGCACGGTGAGGTCCACCGGGAAGCCACCACGCAGCGCATGGAGGACGACGCCTGCTACCGCACGCTCACGGCGGGCGGCGTCGAGGTGACGTCGCTGGGCCGCACCGCCGGACTCGTGGACGGCACCGTGGCGGCGTCGGTTTTCAGCGGACCCGAACTGGCCGATACCGCACGGGCGATGGCCGGCGCGGACGTCATCCTCTCGCTGAAGGAGCAGCCGCTCGCGCTGCTCAACCAGGCCGGCCTGCCCCGCCGCCCCGTCGTGGTCTGCCTGCACCGGTCCGACCCCGAGAACCAGGGTCCGGCCCTGGACGAGCTGAGGACCGCCATCGCGGACGGGAAGGTCGTGGCGTGCGTCTGCTGCGCCGAGTCGACGCGGGACGCCTACGAGGCGGCCGGCATCCCCGGTGAGCTGCTGCACGTCATCCCGAACGGCGTCGACCTGCTCCGCTTCCGGCCGGACGCGGCGCTGCGCCTCGCCTTCCGCGCGTCGGCCGGGATCCCGGCCGACGCCCCCGTGGTCGTCTTCGCCGCCCGGTACGCCGCCATGAAGAACGTGCCGCTCTTCCTGCGGGCGGCCCGCGCCTGGCTGGCCCGCGAGGGCGGTGGCCACGTCGTCCTGTGCGGTGCCGGGATGAGCGGGGACAACCCCGCGCTGTGGGCCGACATGGAGATCGCCTTCGGCGCCGACCGGGCCGCCCTCGGCGACCGCGTGCACCTGCTGGGCGTCCGGCAGGACATGGAGGCCGTCTACGCCGGGTCCGACGTCGTCGCCCTGACCTCCGTCTCGGGCGAGGCGGCTCCGCTGTGCCTGATCGAGGGCATGATGTGCGGTGCCGTACCGGTGACGACCGACGTCGGCGACAGCGCGTCCATCGTCGAGGGCCACGGACTGGTGACGCCCTTCGACCCCGACGCGATCGCCTTCGCGTGGTCGGCGGCGGTGGCCGAGCGCGAGGCGTTCGCACCGGCGCTGCTCGCCGTCCGGGAGCGGTTCAGCCGTACCCGGATGATCGCCGCGTACGCGGACCTGCTCGACCGCGTGGCCGGCGACGTCCGCGACGAACTGCGTCCGGGCGTCGGCGGGCAGTAGCGGGAACGCCGAGGGGCCGTCGGTCCCCCTCCGAACCGACGGCCCCTGCGCTCCCCTCCGGATTCCCCCCTCGGTTACCGGGGCAGCACCACGACATGCGCGGCCGGCTCCCGGTCGGCGGAGGCCATCAGCGCGGTGCGGACCACCGCGGCCTGCTGCTCCATCGTGTCGCGGAGCTTCCTCGGGGTGAGGTGGACGACGGTGATGCCCAGCCGCTCCAGGTGCTCCCGCTTGCTGGCGTATTCGGACCACAGCGCGTCCTCGTCCTGTCGCGGTGCACGGGTGTCCAGCTCCACGGCGACGGCCTGCTCCGGCCAGTAGGCGTCCACGCCGCCCAGGTGCGGGCCGCCGGCCAGGCGCAGGTCGACGTTCCACACCGGGTCGGGCAGACCGTGCTCGCGGACCATCCGGTACAGGCGGTCCTCGGCGATGGCCCGGCCCTCGGCGACCAGCGAGTCGACGGCGTCGACCACGTGCGGGCGGGACAGCAGCTTCGCCTCGTTCAGCGCCCGCACCACCGCGGCCGGTTCGCAGTGGTGGCCGCGGACCGCCTCGGTCAGCAGCCGGCGCACCGCCTCCGCGTCGGTCAGGTCCGCCACCGCGTCCGCGAGGGCGCGCGGCACCGGCGCGACCGGCAGGCCGGTCACCGCCTCGGGGGTCGGCAGGGCCGGGGTGCGCAGCACCCGGACGTAGGAGGTGGAGCGGATCCGGCGCAGGCGCGGGACCAGGACGTCCACGCGCTCCAGGGAGAGCAGCGGCGGGGTGACCGAGAAGCCGTGCAGGGTCAGCGCGGCCAGGCCGGTGATCATCGCCTCCGGGTAGACCGTGCGGTGCGGGGAGCCGGCGCCGGGCTGCGCGGGGACACCGGGGGCGGGCTCGCGGGCGGCGAACAGCAGCGCCCCGTGCAGGCGTTCCTCGCTGGTGGGCGCTCCCGGGTGGAGCAGGACGACGCCGGGCAGCAGCTGCTGCCAGGGTCCGTCGGCCCGGCACTGCTCGGTGATCTCGGCGGCCGGAACGCCGTGGGAGCGGAGCTGAGTCGTCGTCAGCACCCGGCGGTGGACGTCGGAGAGGTGGCGGAGGGGGCGGGGGGAGAGCGGGGTGTTGTGGGTCATGGACCGGAGATTCCCGCGTCCGGACTGCCCGGTAACCGCTGTTACGTTCCTGTTGAAGAATGCGGACAGAATGGTGCTAAAGGTCAGGTGTTCGAGTGCCGAGTAGGAGCCGAAAACCCCTGGTCCGATCGAGTGCGGACCAGGGGTTACGGCCATGATGGAATGAATTCCGTAACGGTCACCCGGCGGCCAACCCAAGGCCAAAGGTCAGCCGGTGACGGCCTTCGCGTCGCACTCCTGTCCGCGCAGCGTCCGGGCCAGGTCGTCCCGGGCCTCCAGGACCAGCCGGCGCAGCGCCGCGGGCGCCTCGGCGCGGGCCGCGAGCCAGGCGTCCGTCGCCTCCAGCGTCTCGGGACGGTCCTGGAACGCCGGGTACAGGCCCCGCACCACGTCCATGCCGATCTGGATCGAGCGCTCCTCCCAGATCCGCGCGATGACCTCGAAGTACTTCTGCGCGTAGGGCGCCAGCAGGTCCCGCTGCGAGGCCTGGGAGAAGCCCGCGATGGTCGCCTCCACCAGCGCGTTGGACAGCGCCTGCGACTCCACGACCTGCGCCCAGGCCTGCGCCTTCACCGCCGCCGAGGGCCGCGCCGCCAAGCAGCGCACCTGGTGCCGCTTGCCGGACGCGGTGTCGTCCCGGGTCAGTTCGGCCGCCAGCACCGCCTCGTCGGCCGCGCCGTGCGCGGCGAGGGGTTCGAGGAACGCCCAGCGCAGCTCCTGGTCCACGTCCAGGCCGTCGATCGCCACCGTGCCCGCCAGCAGGTCGCCGAGCAGCCGCAGGTCCGCCTCGTCGGCCGCCGTCGACGCGAAGAACCGCGCCCAGGCCAGCTGGTGCTCGCCGCCCGGCTCGGCCGCCCGCAGCTCCCGCAGGGCGCCCTCCGCCAGCAGCCGCCCGGCCGCCTCCCGGCCCTGGGGCGCCACGTAGTGCACCAGCGCCGACTCCGCCCAGGCGTGCAGCATCTGCAGCACCCCGATGTCCGACTCACGGCTCGCGAACCGCAGCACCAGGCCGACGAAGTCCCGGGCCGGCAGCAGCGCGTCCCGGGTCAGGTTCCACAGCGCCGACCAGCACAGCGCACGGGCCAGCGGGTCGGTCAGGTCGCCCAGGTGGTCCCGGAGCGTCGCCAGCGACGCCTCGTCGAAGCGGATCTTGCAGTAGGTGAGGTCGTCGTCGTTGACCAGGACCAGCTCCGGGGCCTCGGCGCCCGCCAGGTCGGCGATGACCGTGCGCGGGCCGTCGACGTCCGCCTCCGCGCGCGCGTAGCGCTCCAGCGCGCCCTCGGCCGTACGGCGGTAGAGACCGACCGCGACCCGGTGCGGGCGCAGCTCGGGGTGCGACTCGGCGGCCTCCTGGACCACCGCCAGCTCGTCGATCCGGCCGTCCGCGGCGAGCAGCACCTGCGGCGTCAGCGAGTTCACCCCGGCCGTCTGCAGCCACTTGCGCGACCACGCGCCCATGTCCCGGCCGCTGGTCTCCTCCAGCACCGACAGCAGGTCGCCGAGCCGGGTGTTGCCGTACGCGTTGCGCTTGAAGTAGCGGCGGGCACCCTCCAGGAACGCGTCCTGGCCGACGTACGCCACCAGCTGCTTGAGCACGGAGGCGCCCTTGGCGTAGGTGATGCCGTCGAAGTTGAGCTTGGCGTCCTGGAGGTCGCGGATGTCGGCCGTGATCGGGTGCGTGGACGGCAGCTGGTCGGCGCGGTAGGCCCAGGCCTTGCGGCGGTTGGCGAAGGTGGTCCACGCGTTGGTGAAACGCGTCGCGCCGACGTTCGCGAACGTGCCCATGAAGTCCGCGAAGGACTCCTTCAGCCACAGGTCGTCCCACCACACCATGGTGACCAGGTCGCCGAACCACATGTGCGCCATCTCGTGCAGGATGACGTTGGCCCGCGCCTCGTAGGACGCCTGGGTCACCTTGCCCCGGAAGATGTACTCCTCCCGGAAGGTCACCAGACCCGGGTTCTCCATCGCGCCGAGGTTGTACTCCGGCACGAACGCCTGGTCGTACTTCCCGAACGGGTACGGGTAGTCGAAGTGGTCGTGGAAGAAGTCCAGGCCCTGCCGGGTGACCAGGAACACGTCGTCCGCGTCGAAGTAGGGCGCCAGGCCCTTGCGGCACATCGCGCCGAGCGGGATCTCCAGCGTCGTCCCGTCCGGGAGCGTGCGCGTGTAGAGGTCCGTCACGTAGTGGTAGGGACCGGCCACCACGCAGGTGATGTACGTCGAGATGGGCTTCGTCTCCGCGAACCGCCACACCCCGTCGGCGAGTTCACCGGCCCCGTTGCTCCACACCGTCCACTCCTCGGGCGCCCGCACCTCGAAGCGGAACGGCGCCTTGAGGTCCGGCTGCTCGAAGGTGGCGAAGACCCGCCGGGAGTCGGCCGGCTCGTACTGCGTGTAGAGGTAGACCTCGCCGTCCTCGGGGTCGACGAAACGGTGCAGGCCCTCACCGGTCCGGGAGTAGGCGCACCGCGCGTCCACCACCAGCTCGTTCTCCGCGGCCAGGTCCTCCAGGGCGATCCGGGCGCCGTCGAAGACCTCGCCCGGGTCGAGGTCCTTGCCGTTCAGGGTCACGGCCGTCACACCCGGCGCCACCAGGTCGGCGAAGCTCGACGCGCCCGGTTCGTTGCAGCGGAACCGGATCGTGGTCACCGAGCGGAAGGTGCGCGGCTCGGCCTGGCCCTCGCCGACGGCCGACCGCACGTCCAGCGATACGTCGTAGCTCTCCACCGACAGCAGTGCGGCCCGCTCACGGGCCTCGTCACGGGACAGATTCTCACCGGGCACGGGCGGCACTCCCTCATCGTTGTCGGTCGCCGGAACAGCACCGATCCTCCCATGCGCACCTGACCGGGGGGACCCGGGAATGGGGTCGGGGGTGACGGTGTTGCCGCTGGAAAAGGCCTTATTCCGAGGAGAACCATGTCCGAGACCGAGACGCGTTCCGGCAAGACCCCCGTCGACTTCTGGTTCGACCCGCTGTGCCCCTGGGCGTGGATGACCTCACGCTGGGTCCTGGAGGTGGAGAAGGTCCGGGACATCGAGGTCCGCTGGCACATCATGAGCCTCGCCGTGCTCAACGAGCCCAAGCTGGACGAACTGCCCGAGGAGTACCGCGAGCTGCTGGAGACCAAGGCCTGGAAGCCGATCCGCGTGGTCACCGCGGCCTGGCAGAAGCACGGCTCCGACATCCTCGGCCCGCTCTACACCGCGCTCGGCACCCGCATCCACAACAACGGCGAGGGCCCGACGGCGGAGGCGATCGCCGGAGCGCTCGCGGACGTCGGCCTGCCGGCCGACCTGATCGACTACGCCGACCAGGAGGACTTCGAGTTCGACGCGGAGCTGCGCGCCTCCCACAAGGAGGGCATCGACAAGGTCGGCCAGGACGTCGGCACCCCGGTCATCGCGGTCCCCGGCGCGGACGGCGAGCAGATCGCCTTCTTCGGCCCGGTCGTCACCCCCGCCCCCAAGGGCGAGGAGGCGGCCCGCCTGTGGGACGGCACCCTCGCGGTCGCCTCCGTCCCCGGCTTCTACGAGATCAAGCGGACCCGCACCAAGGGCCCCGACTTCAGCAACCTGTAGGCACCGGCGCCGCCACCGGACGGCCCCCGCGCGTCACGGGCGCGCGGGGGCCGGCGGCCCGGCGGCGCGCCGCCGCTGCCGGACCGGGCCGCCCGCCGTCCGGACGCCTTGGTGACGCGGCGGGATCACGCGGCCACGGTCGTGTAGTGCGAGGCGTCGCCCGTGATCGAGTGGCTCTCCCTGCCCTCGGTGCCCACCGGGACGTCTCCGGCGAGCGTCACCCGGTGCAGCCGGCGCGGCAGCCCGTCGTAGTTGTCGACGGCGTAGTGCTGGGTGATCCGGTTGTCGAAGACCACCAGCTGGTTCGGCGACCAGCGGTGGCGCAGGATGTTCTCCGGGCGGGTGACGTAGGCCTGGAGCAGATCGAGGACCGTGCGCGACTCGGCCGGCGACAGACCGGCGATCCGTCGCGCGAACCCGCCGATGAACAGGCCGCGCTCACCGGTCAGCGGATGGACCCGCACCACCGGGTGGACCGTGCGGTAGGTGATCGAGGTGAACTGGGCGCGCTGGGCGGCCTGCCGGGCGTCGATCTCCTCGTCCGGCACGGCGTAGTCGTAGTCGTTGGTGTGCTCCGCCCACAGGGTGTCCGCCAGTCGCCGCAGCGGCTCGGGGAGCTGCCGGTAGGCGGCGGCCGCGCTCGCGATCAGGGTCTCGCCGCCGTACGGCGGGACGGTGACCGAGCGCAGGGTGGTGGCCTGCGGCGGGTTGAGGACGAACGTCACGTCCGTGTGCCAGTGGTTGGCGGCCCGGCCACGCTCGCTGTCCACCGGCAGGACGTTCGGGGCGCCGGCGATCGAGGAGACCGTCGGATGGGCGGTGGTGACCTCGCCGAAGTGCCGGACGAAGGCCTGCTGGGAGTCGTCGTCGAGGCGTACGTCGTCGAAGACGAGCGCCTTGTGCGCGTTCAGGGCCTCGCGGATCGCGGCGGCGGTCTCGGCGCCGAGCGGCCGGGAGACGTCGACGCCGGAGACCCGGGCGCCGATGTTCGCGGTGATCTTGGTGATCTCCAGGGACATGACGGTTCCTTTCAGGCGAACACGGAGTCGGCGGTGTACCGGTTGACGGGGCGGGGCAGCCCGTAGCGCTCCCGCAGGGTCCGGCGCGGGCCGTAGGAGGTGCGCAGCAGGCCACGGGCGCGCAGGACCGGCACGACGTGGTCGACGAAGGCCTCCAGGCCCGAGGGCAGCACCGGCGGCATGATGGTGAAGCCGTCGGCGGCGCCCTCGGTGAACCAGGTCCCGATCGCGTCGGCGATCTGCTCGGGCGTCCCGGCCAGGGTCAGGTGTCCACGGCCGCCGCCGAGCCGGCCGATCAGCTCCCGCACGGTCAGCCGTTCGCGGCGGGCCAGCTCGACGACCAGCGTGTACCGGCTCTTCGCGCCCTCCACGGCGTCCTCGGACGGCAGGTCGGCCGGCAGCCGCGCGTCCAGCTCCAGGGTGCCGGGGGCCAGTTGCAGGAGCCGTTCCAGACGGTCGACGCCGTACCGGTGCACGATGTGGTCCTCCAGGAGCCGCTCCTGCGCCCGCGCCTCGGCCTCGGTCGAACCGATCACCGGGACGATCCCGGGCAGCACCTTGATCCGGTCCGGGTCCCGGCCGGCCGCGGCCGTGCGCGCCTTCAGGTCGGCGTAGAAGGCCCGCGCGTCCGGCAGGGTCTGCTGCGCGGTGAACACCGCCTCCGCGTGGCGGGCCGCGAACGCCTTGCCGTCCTCGCTGGATCCCGCCTGCACCAGCAGCGGGTAACCCTGCGGGGAACGCGGCACGTTCAGGGCGCCCTCGACCCGGAAGTACGGCCCCTGGTGCCGCGGCGGGTGGATCTTCGCGTCGTCGCCCCAGACGCCGGCCGCCTTGTCGGCGACGATCGCGTCGTCCTCCCAGCTGTCCCACAGCTTCAGGGCCACGTCGAGGAAGTCGGCGGCCCGCGCGTACCGCTCGGCGTGCGCGGGCTCCGCGTCCAGACCGAAGTTGCGGGCCGCCTCCGCGCCCGCCGTGGTGACGATGTTCCAGCCCGCCCGGCCGCCGCTGAGGATGTCCAGGGAGGCGAACCTGCGGGCCAGGTTGTAGGGGGAGTTGTAGGAGGTGGAGGCGGTGGCGATCAGGCCGATGTGCTCGGTGGCGGTCGCCAGCGCGGTGAGCAGGGTGAGCGGTTCCAGGGCACCGGCCGGGCGCTGGGCGACACCGCCCCACAGGTGCGGGCCGTCGGCGAGGAAGAGCGAGTCGAAGGTGCCGCGTTCCGCGGCCCGGGCCAGCCGCACGTAGTGCGCGAGGTCGGTGTGCGCGTGCGGGTCGCTCTCCGCCAGGCGCCAGGACGCCTCGTGGTGACCGGTGTTCATCAGGAACGCGTTCAGGTGCAGGGTGCGGGTCATGCGGGATCCTCCGTGACACCGAGGGCGGTCAGCAGCCGGGCGCGGTAGGCGTCCCGCGGGCGGTCGTGGTCCACGGCCAGGTCCAGGCCGATCCGGCCGTCCTGAAGGACCAGGACGCGGTCGGCGAGGACGACCGCCTCGTCGACGTCGTGCGTGACGAGCAGCACGGACGGGCGGTGCCGCTGCCACAGCTCGCGCAGCAGGCGGTGCATCCGGATCCGGGTGAGGGCGTCGAGCGCGCCGAACGGCTCGTCGGCCAGGAGCAGTTCGGGCTCGCGGACCAGGGAGCGGGCCAGCGCGGCCCGCTGCGCCTCACCGCCGGACAGCTCGCCGGGCCAGGCCCGCTCCCGGCCGCCGAGCCCGACCTCGTCGAGCGCCGCGCGGCCCCTGTCCCGGGCGTCCCCGCCGTCCAGTCCCAGCACCACGTTGTCCAGCACCCGCTGCCACGGCAGCAGCCGGGAGTCCTGGAAGACCACCGACACCCGCTCCGGGGCGCTCAGTTCACCGCTGCCGCGGACCGTGTGGTCGAGCCCCGCGAGAGCCCGCAGCAGGGTGGACTTGCCGGAGCCGCTGTGCCCGAGCAGCGCGGTGAACTGCCCGGCGGGCAGGTCCAGGTCGATGCCGTCGAGGACCCTGCGGTCCCCGAACGACCGGGTCAGCCCGCGGAGCCGGACGGCCGGACGGGTCAGCTGCTCAGTGTGCGGCGCCACGACAGCACCCTCCGTTCGACGGCACGGACCACGGTGTCGGAGACGAGGCCGAAGACGCCGTAGATCAGCAGACCGACCAGGATGATGTCGCTGCGGCCGTAGTTCTGGGCCTGGAACATCATGTAGCCGAGGCCGCTGGTGGCGTTGATCTGCTCCAGGACGACCAGCCCGAGCCAGGATCCGGTGACGCCGAGCCGGAGCCCCACGAAGAATCCGGGCAGCGCGCCGGGGATCACGATCGTCCTGATGAACCGCGGCCGCGACAGGTCCAGCACCTCGGCGAGTTCGACGTACCGGCTGTCGATCGCGGACAGCGCGGCGTGCGTGTTCAGGTAGACCGGGATGTAGACGACGATCGCGATGATCGCGACCTTGAAGGTCTCGCCGATGCCCAGCCAGAGGATGAACAGCGGGATCAGGCCGAGGGTCGGGATCGCCCGGTTGATCTGCACGGTCCCGTCGATCAGCGCCTCGCCGGTCCGGCTGAGACCCGCGGCCAGCGCCAGCAGCACCCCGGCGGCCAGCCCGATCGCGAAGCCGTACCCGGCCCGCTCCACCGAGGTCAGGACGTCGGTGCGCAGTGTCCCGGCCGTCCACAGGTGGACGGCGGTGTCCAGCACGGTCCACGGCGCCGGGACCGCGCCGGGGTCGAGCCGTCCGGCGGCGGACGCGATCGCCCAGGCGGCCAGCACGAGCAGCGGCCCGGCCAGGCGGGCGGCGGGCAGCCGGCGGCCGGGGGAGAGGCGGCGCCGCGGACGGACCCGGTGGTCCTCCTGTGCCACGGGAACCGGCGCGGTGCCGGTGGCCACGGTGGTCATGTGCGGTACTCCGCCGGTACGGCCCGCGCGGCGAGGGACTCGAAGCGGTGGTCGAAGAGCGAGGAGACGTCGGTCTTCTTCACGAAGCCGCCCGCGGCCAGCAGATCCGCGGTCTCCTGCTCCCAGGCGACCGCCTCGTCCCAGCTCGGCGGGAACAGCGGCTTGTTGGCGAGCCGGGTGATGCCCCGCGCCTGCGCGAGGGTCAGGTTCTGGGTCTTCACGTAGAACTCCTCGTTCCAGGTGTCCGGGTTCTCCCACTGCCAGACCAGGCCCCTGGCCCACTGCGGGACGTACGCGGCGACCGCGGCCGCCTTGGCCCGGTCGTTCAGGACCGTCTGCGGCGCCCACAGCAGGCTGAGCAGGTCGACGACGTCGGTGGCGATCGTGCGGGCGCCCTTCGCCGCGTACTGCTGGAGGTAGGACGGCGCCTGGGTGTTGGCCAGCGGGGCCACGTCGACCTGGCCGGACTGCAGGGCCGTGAGGAACTGGTTGCTGGTCAGCTGCACCAGCCGCACGTCGTCGTAGGCGAGCTGTGCCTCCTTCAGCGCCCGCAGCAGTACGACGCCCTGGGCCTGTCCCTGCGAGAAGGCGAGCTTCTTCCCCCGGAAGTCGGCGACCGTGCGGATGTCGCTGCCGGGCTTCGTGGCGAACAGGTAGTTGGGCCTGCGGGTGATGTTGATCGCCACGATCTTCGCCGCGAAACCCTGGAACTGCGCCTGGATCGGCGGGATCCCCGCGTTGTTGGCGAGATCGAGGGACTTCGCGCGGAACGCGTTGATGACGTCGGGACCGGCCCCGATGTTCAGCCAGCTCGACACCGTGAACGGCAGCGGAGGCAGTTTCGCCAGCTTGAACTGGAGCTGCTGGGTGTTCAGGTAGGAGGCGATCTTCAGGCTGGTGCCGGCCGGCACCTCGGTGGCGAGCCGGGCGGTGGACGCGCCCGCCGTCTCGGCGGCGGCCGTGGAGCCCGCGCAGCCGCCGAGCCCGGCCACGGCCGCCGAGGCGCCGAGCAGCGAGGTGAGGAAGAGCCGGCGGTCGACGCCGGAGGAGGACGCAGAAGGCATGGGAGGACTCCCGGAGAAAAAGCGGCCGAAAGGCGGCTGAAAAACGGTGGAAAGACGGCGCGAGGCAGCTCGGATTCGCGGCGCGCGGCGGCCGGGAAGAGAGGACTCACACGTCGGGAAATACGCGCCCCGGGCGCGTCAAGACGTCAGCAACAGAGGGTGCGACAGGTCATGGGAAGGATGGTCCTTGCCGTGGACGACGGCTGTCAATATTCCGAGTTTCTGAATTAAATAAGCCGTGGTGACGCGCTCAGCGGGTCCCGGTACAGCACGTCGAGGACCACCGAACCGCCCGCCACCGCGAGCACCCGGTCCCCGAAACTGGTCGGCGCGACCACGGCCGCCCGCCCCGGCCCGACCGCCTCCCGCAGCGCGGCCAGACAGTCCTCGCGGTGCAGCACACCCACCTCGGTGACCACCACGCTCTCCGGGTTGAGCACGTCGAGCAGCAGCCCCGCCGCCCGCCCGGTCAGCCGCGCCCGCTCCACCAGCAGCCGCACCGCGACCGCGTCACCGGCGCCGGCCGCCGCCAGGACGTCCATCGGACCCGCGCCGCGGCCCACGACCCCGGCCGCGCGGGCCCGCCGCACCAGCGTCCGCTCGCTCAGCTCCGCCTGGAGGCAGCCGGTGCGCCCGCAGCCGCAGGGTTCGGTGCCGCCCGGCACCGGGAGATGGGCGATCGTGCCGGCCTGCGAGCGCGGACCGTGGTGCACCTCGTCGCCGGTGGCGAAGGCCGCGTCGACCACGTTGCCGACGAACAGGTGCAGCACGCTCCGGCGGTCCCGGGCCCGCCCGAACAGCCGCTCCCCGTTGACCAGCGCCCGCGCGTGCCCGTCCACGTGGACCGCCAGTCCGGTCCCGGCGCCGAGCAGGTCACGCACCGGCACCTCGCGCCAGCCCAGCAGCGGATGCTCGACGACGGTCCCGGAGTCCCGGTCCACCCAGCCGCCGACCGCGACCCCGACACCCAGCGGACGGCTGCCCGGCGCGCCGTCGAGCAGCGCGGCCAGCCCCGCGGCGGCCCGCTCCAGCACCGCGCCCGGCTCGGTGTCCCGGTGCCTCAGCTCCCGCCGCACGAGCACCCGGCCGCGCAGGTCGAGCAGCGCGACCGTGGTGTAGGGCACGGCCACGTGCACCCCGCCGACCACGAACCGCGAGTCGTCCAGGTCGACGGGCACGTGCGGCCGGCCCACCGAGCGGGCCCGCCGGGGCGTCCGCGCCTCCCGGATCAGGCCGAGTTCGGTGAACCGGGCGCAGTAGTCGGTGACCGAGGCCGGGGACAGGCCGGTCAGCCGGGCGATGGTGGAGCGGGCCACCGGCCCGTGCTCCAGCACCGACCTGAGCACCACGCTGGCGCTGGTGCGCCGCCGGTCGCCGGCGGGTGAGGTGAGCGGGGGTGCCGCGGTGGGGGGCATGGATGCGTCCTCGGGAACGGGGGCCGACACGTCGTCGCGGGCGAGGCGCGCCGGGACCGGTCCCTGCCGCGCGGCCTCAGACCGGACGGCGACAGGTGGCGGCCCCTTGCCGTCGCAGGTCGACATAGCGACGCGACGTGAGGTTCCGGGACTGGGCGGCCATGGCCGAGAGCGTAGGACAGCGGCCCGGAATCCCACCAGACCACGGGGATTCGATTGGCGGAACTCCACAGGCCTGTTCAACGCCGTTGACGTGACTGAAACATCTCTGCCTCAGTGATCGGCGTCACCCCGCGGCACGTGTAGCCCCCCTTCTTTGTGGGGAGCCCACCATGTGCCCGTCGCGGCCTTTGTCGATGGCTGACGTGTTCGGCTCAGGCGGCCCGGGATAGCGTCACGGTGTCCCCTGCCCGCCCGCCCACCTTCACCCCGCGGAGTCCCCATGAGCACCGCCACCGCAGCCGCGTCGACCCGCACCGGCACCGTCCTCGCCGACCTCCTGCCCGTGTCCCGGGTGCGCGACGTCGCCCTCGTGGCCGGCGGCGCCGCGCTCACCGGCCTCGCCGCGCAGATCGCCGTCCCGGTGCCGGGCTCCCCGGTCCCGGTCACCGGCCAGACCTTCGCGGCCCTGCTCGTCGGCACCGCGCTCGGCGCCCGCCGCGGCCTGCTCTCCCTCACGCTGTACGCGCTGGTGGGCCTGGCGGGCGTGCCGTGGTTCGCGAGCGGCACCTCCGGCGTCTCCGTCTCCTTCGGCTACATCCTCGGCATGATGCTCGCCTCCGCCGTCGTGGGCGCCCTGGCCCGGCGCGGCGCCGACCGCGGCATGCTGCGGATGGCGGGCGCGATGCTGCTCGGCGAGGCGCTCATCTACGCGGTCGGCGTGCCCTACCTCGCCTACGCCGCGCACCTGTCCGCGTCCGCGGCGATCGCCGCCGGCCTCACCCCGTTCCTGATCGGCGACGCCGTGAAGGCCCTCCTGGCCATGGGCGCGATGCCCGCCGCGTGGAAGCTCGCCGGCAAGAACTGAACGACCGCAGGCCGAGCGGGGGCCCGGGGCGCGCACGCGCCCCGGGCCCCCGCTCGTGTGCGTCCCGCTCCCCGCTCAGTCCGCCCGCCGCCGTGACCACCACACGCCCGCCGCGCCGGCCGCGACCAGCGCGGCACCGGCCGCGCCGAGCGGCATCACGTCGGGGCTCGCACCGGTCTTCGGCAGCTGGTCGCCGCCCGGTCCCACCGGCTTGTTGTCGGTGCCGAGCAGCAGCGGGGTGGCCGGCGCGTTCGGCGACGGGTTCGTCGTACCGAAGGGCACCGGGCCCTGCTGCCAGAACGTCTTCTTCCCGTCCGCGCTCTGCACGGGCAGGCAGATCTTCCCCGTCCTGCCCAGGTCGAACGTGGCGTCGACCGCGTACGACCTCGACTTTCCCGCGCCGAGCACGCCGACCGGGCAGCTGAAGCCGCTGTTGGAACCGGCCGGCAGATCCTTGGCTGCGACGGCCTCGCAGCCCCGCACCCCGGTGACCTTCAGGCCGTCGAAACCGACCACCAGAAGCCTGAGGCCGGCGCTGTCCTTGGTCCCTTCGTTCCTGACGGTGGCGGTGATCGCCGTCTTCCGCGAACTGTTGTCGACCGAGATCCTCCCGGGCAGTGTCGTCGTCGGCCGCACCCCCGCGGGTGCCTGGTCGACCGCCTTTCCCCCCTTGCCGCTCGCCGGTCCCTGGTCATCGGCGGCAGCCGTGAACGGGAGGATCATCACGGCCGAGAAAGATGCCGCGACGAGCGATCCCGTGACAACCGCCCTACGACGAGAACTCATGTTCGTCCCCCTTGCAGCCCCCTGGACCGCACCTGAATTCGCGGTCACTTGAAGAGGTACCACAAGATTTCTCCGCACTATGCTGGTACGGCCGTAAGTGTGACCATTGTGGGGCGCCGGTGGCGGTCGTTGAGGGGGTGCGGCGAATTGCCGGAGAATTCAGGGAGTTCAGAGATCTCGGAGAATTCCGGTGGTCCAGGGAATTCGGTTGGCCGAGTGAATTCGGGGAGGGCGGGGGCCGGTGGTGTCCCGGGGCTGCTGGTGGCCGGCCGCTACCGGCTGGCCGCGAGTATCGGGCAGGGGGGCATGGGTCGGGTGTGGCGGGCCACCGACGGGGTGCTCGACCGGCAGGTCGCCGTCAAGGAGATGCGGATCGACGGCCTCGACGCCGAGGACGCCCGCACCCGCCGGGAACGCACCCTGCGCGAGGCCAGGGCCACCGCCCGCATCGACCACCCCAACGTCGTACGGGTCTACGACGTCGTCGAGGAGGGCGAACGCCTGTGGATCGTCATGGAGCTGGTCATCGGCCGCTCCCTGGAGTGGATCATGGCGGAGGAGGGGGCGCTGAGTCCGCGGGCCGCGGCCCGGATCGGCCTCGGCCTGGTCGCCGCGCTGCGGCAGGTGCACGCCGGGGGAGTGCTGCACCGGGACATCAAACCCGGCAACGTGCTGGTCGAGAGCACCGCGGGCCGCGTCGTCCTCACCGACTTCGGCATCGCGGCGATCCAGGACGCCAAGGCACTGACCATGGTCGGCATGCTCGTCGGCTCGCCCGACTACATGGCGCCCGAGCGGATCTCCGGACGCCCGCAGGGCCCGCCGTCCGACGTCTGGTCGCTCGGCGCGACCCTGTGCGCGGCCCTGGCCGGCCGCTCCCCCTTCTCCCGCGACACCACCCTGGCCACCCTGCACGCGGTCCTCTACGAAGAACCCGAACTCCCCGCGGCGGCCGGACCGCTGCACGGCCTGCTGGCGGCGCTGCTCGCGAAGGAACCGGCGCTCCGACCGGGACTGGCCGAGGTCGAGGAGACCCTGCACCCGGTGGCCCACCCGCCGCAGACCCCGACGGTGGCGCATCCGGCGCCGCCTCCCCTCCCGGCGCAGCGCCCGGTCCCGACGCACGTGGACCTGGCGGAACCGCGCGCCGCGGAGCCGCGGGAGGAGCGTCCGCGGCCGACGCGATTGGAGACACCTCCGCCGGTGAGCGCTGCGAAGCGGGCGGCGACGGAGTCCCGCCCGGAGCCCGCCTCCGGCACCGTGGCGGACCCCGCGCCGCAGCCGCCGGCGGCCGGGCCGCGGCGCGCGACCGGCCACGACGTACCCGCGGCCGCCCCCCGGCGCAGGACCCCCCGGCGCACCGCGCTCCTGGCCGTGCTGGGGGCCGCGGCGGTGGCCACCGCCGCGGCCGTCATCGTCGCCACCACGGCGGACGGCGGTGCGGGCCCGGCGGCCGGCGGCTCCCCGGCCGCCTCGACCGCCTCGGCCGCGACGTCCACCGCGCCGGCGCCCACCGTCGAGGGCACCACCCGCCCCCGCACCCTCCCGCCCGGCGCCCACGAGGAGGCCGGCGGCTTCGCCTGGGTGACCCCGAAGGGCTGGCGCAGGGACGTGAAGACCGGTGCCGAGGTGCACTACACCTCGCCCGACGGCAGCCAGGAGCTGGTCGCCAAGTCCTCCCTGGCGCGGGGCGACCTCATGGACAGCTGGCGGGCCTCCGAGCTCAGCGCCCGCCAGGGCCGGGACTACCGCAAGATCCGGCTGGCCGAGACGGTGTTCCGCGGCCGTCCGGCGGTGGTCTGGGAGTACACCTTCACGCTCAAGGGCGTCCCCTGGCACGCACGGCTGCTGGGCTTCGACGCCGAGGGGACGTCGTACCAGGTCAACACCTGGTACCAGCCGGCGGTCGAAGCCCAGGCCGTGCGGACCTACGAGCAGGTCAAGGAGGATTTCACCCTGCTGTGACCGGGCGGTCCGGTCAGCCGACGGACACCTTGTCGGCGGGCTCGGCGGCCTGGGCGGCAGCCGCCGCGCGGCCCGTGGTGACCTTCTGCTTCACCAGGGCGACCGCGATCACGAGCGCCGCGACGAGCAGCGACAGCAGCACGGTGGTACGGCCGCTGCTCTCGCCCTGCGTGTCGGTCAGCATGTAACCGAGGACGAACACGATCAGACCGGCCGTCGCCCAGGTCAGGTACGGGTACAGCCACATCCTCACGACGAGCTTCTCCGGCGCCTCGGCCTGGATGATCTTCCGCATGCGCAGCTGCGAGAAGCAGATGACCAGCCACACGAACAGGGCGACCGCGCCGGAGGAGTTGACCAGGAAGAGGAAGACGGAGTCCGGGAACCGGTAGTTGAAGAAGACGGCGACGAACCCGAAGACGACGGAGGAGACGATCGCGGTCATCGGCACACCGCGCGAGGTGGTGCGGGCGAACGCCTTCGGCGCGTCACCGCGCTGCCCGAGCGAGAACGCCATCCGGGAGGCCGTGTACAGACCCGAGTTGAGACAGGACAGCACCGACGTCAGCACGATGACGTTCATGATCTGGCCGGCGTGCGCGATGCCGAGGGAGTCGAGGGCGGCGACGTACGAGCCCTTCTCCTTGATCGACGGGTCGTTCCACGGCAGCAGCGCGATGACGATGAGGATCGAGCCGAGGTAGAAGACGCCGATCCGCCAGATGATGCTGTTGGTCGACTTGGTGACCGCGCGCTGCGGGTTCTCCGACTCGCCGGCCGCCAGCGTGGCGATCTCGCTGCCCATGAAGGAGAAGACGACCAGCAGGACGCCGGTGAGGATGGCGCCGGGCCCGTGGGGCAGGAAGCCGCCGTGGCCGGTCAGGTTGCCGAAGCTCGCCTGGTCGGTGTGGACACCGGGCAGCACCCCGAGGACGGCCAGCAGGCCGACGACGATGAACGCGCCGATCGCGACGACCTTGATCCCGGCGAACCAGAACTCGAACTCGCCGTAGGAGCCGACCGAGACCAGGTTGGTGGCGGTGAGGACCACCATCACGATGAGCGCCCAGCCCCACTGGGGCACGGCCGGGATCCAGCCCTCCAGGATCTTGGCACCGGCGGTCGCCTCGACCGCCAGCACCACGACCCAGAAGAACCAGTACAGCCAGCCGATGGAGAACCCGGCCCAGCGGCCGAGCGCGCGGTCCGCGTGCGCGGAGAACGAACCGGAGGTCGGATGGGCGGCGGACATCTCGCCGAGCATCCGCATCACGAGGACGACGAGCGTGCCGACGAGGGCGTACGACAGCAGGATGCCGGGTCCCGCGGTGGCGATGCCCGAGCTGGAGCCGACGAAGAGACCGGCGCCGATGACACCGCCGATGGCGATCATCGACAGATGGCGGTTCTTGAGTCCTGCGTGCAGACCGGTGCCGGCGCCGGTGCCGGGGTCTCCGGCCGGGGGCGGGGCAGTCGGGTTCGGCTGCGAAGTCATGGGGGAATTCCTTTGCGCCGTTGAGCGGGGGTGAGTGGGGGTCCCGTACGAGCGGCGTACGAGTTGGTCCAGTGAAACGGAGGCGAAGGAATTCCTGAACCTTTGAATCCATATCGTTACTTGAGGTTTTCCTGAGGTTCTGTAGTCTTACTCACACTTTCCGGGGGCATGGCCCCTGTACTGCCGCGCCATGGCCGCCATGTCACACTCGACCCATGCGCGTGTATCTCGGCTCCGACCATGCGGGCTTCGAACTCAAGAACCACCTCGTCGAGTGGCTGAAGGCGGCGGGCCACGACCCCGTCGACTGCGGTCCCCACATCTACGACGCCCAGGACGACTACCCGCCCTTCTGCCTCCGCGCGGCCGAGCGGACGGCGGCGGACCCCGAGTCCCTCGGCATCGTGATCGGCGGCTCCGGCAACGGTGAGCAGATCGCCGCGAACAAGGTGAAGGGCGTGCGCGCGGCGCTCGCCTGGAGCGAGGAGACCGCCTCCCTCGGCCGTGAGCACAACAACGCCAACGTCGTCGCGGTCGGCGCGCGGATGCACACCCAGGAGGAGGCGACGAGGTTCGTCGAGACCTTCCTGAACACGCCGTTCTCCCAGGGCGAGCGCCACATCCGCCGCATCGAGATGCTCGACGCGTACGAGAGCACCGGCGCCCTCCCGCCCATCCCGGCGCACCACCCGCAGCCGTAGCGTCCGCCGCCCGGCGGGGGCCGGCCGCGCAGCACCCGCCCCCGCCGCCGGCAGGAAAGGAACCGCCTCAGTGCCAGAGGGGCACACGATCCACCGGCTCGCGCTGGACTACCGCCGGCTGACCGGACCCGTGCGGGCCGACAGCCCGCAGGGCAAGTTCTCCGACGCCGCCCAGCTCATCGACGGTGCGCCTCTCACCCGCACCGAAGCCCACGGCAAGCACCTCTTCCTGGGCTTCCGCGACGGCGACTGGGTCCACATCCACCTCGGCCTCTTCGGCAAGGTCGGCTTCGGCGACGCACCCGCGCCCCCGGCCACCGACACCGTCCGCCTCCGCCTCGCCGACGCCACCTCCTACGTCGACCTGCGCGGCCCCACCACCTGCGCCCTGATCACCGACGCGGAGAAGGACGCCGTACACGCCCGGCTCGGCCCGGATCCGCTGCGCGCCGACGCCGACCCGGACAGCGCGTACCGGAAGATCTCCCGCAGCCGTACGACCGTCGCCGCGCTGCTGATGGACCAGAAGGTCATCGCGGGCGTGGGCAACGTCTACCGCGCGGAGGTGCTGTTCCGGCACGGCATCGACCCGTACCGCGCGGGCCGGGACCTCGGCCGCGCCGAGTGGGACGCCGTCTGGGCCGATCTCGTCGCCCTCATGCGCGACGGAGTGCGCGACAACCGCATCGACACCGTCCGGCCCGAGCACAGCCCCGAGGCCATGGGGCGTGCGCCGCGCGTCGACGACCACGGCGGCGAGGTGTACGTCTACCGCCGGGCGGGCCTGCCCTGCCATGTCTGCGGCACCCACGTCGCGACGGCCGGCCTGGCCGCCCGCAACCTCTTCTGGTGTCCCCGCTGCCAGAGCCGGCCCTAGGACCCGGCGGTCCGGGCGGGGGCTAGAAGCCGTGCGGCAGCCACGGCAGGGCCGGCGAGCCGAACGCCGCCGACGCCTCCGCGAGCGCACCCGCCCGCACCTCACGCACCCGGTCCGCCCGGGCCAGCGACGTCAGGGAGACACCGCCGAGGTAGGCCGCCGCCAGCTCCCGTACCGACAGGGCGAGTTCGGCCGCGTCCGTCGTACGCTCGCAGGACGCGCCCTTGGCGTCGCCGGTCAGCCGCCAACGCCCCGTGTTCCAGGGGCAGAAGGCGTCCGCGACGTCCAATACCACGTCCACCGGCGCCTGGTAGGTCCGCGCCGCCAGCGCCCGGCCGACGTCGACGAGACGCAGATACCCCATGTCCCGCACCCGCGTCAGACAGCGCCGGATGTCGGACACCAGGAACTGCCAGGCGTCGTCGACCGGCCGCCCCCGCAGCGTCAGCTTCGACATCAGGTCGATGCCGAACAGGAACCGCCACAGCGCCGCGTCGCTCGCCGGGTCCAGCGCCGCCAGGTCCTCCAGCACCACCGTGCCGTCGTGCCCGCTCGGCGTCCAGCCCATCTTGGTCCGGAACCGGGCGTACCCGGTGACCCGCCCGTCCCGCTCGGCGACCACGCACTGCAGCGCCGAGGCCCCGTCCCGGCCGCTCTCCGGGTCCACCAGGAACGCCCGCTCCCAGCCCGGCTGCCGGGCCAGCATCCCGGGCCGCAGCGGCACCAGCTCCGCGTACACCGCCTCGCACGCGTCGAGCGCGGATGCGGGCTCGGCGTACCTGATCCGTACGTCGTCGGTACCGGCCGGCACGGACAGCGTGACCCGGCTCGTGTCGATCTCGGCAAGCAACTGCTGTACGGCCATGTCGTACCCGAAGCGGCCGTAGATCGCCGGTTCGGATGCGGTCAGCGCGGCGAGCGCCTCCCCGCGCTCCCGTACGTCGTCCAGCTGGCGGCGCATCATCGCGGTCAGCACCCCGCGCCGCCGGTGCGTCGCGGACACGCTCACCATGGTGACGCCGGCCACGGGCAGCACCGCGCCGCCCGGCACGGTCATCCGGAAACTGAACGCCCCGCCCGTCCCGACCACCTCGGTGCCGTCCCAGACGGCCAGCGAGCGCTCGAACTCCGTGAGGGAGCGGTCCAGTTCACGTTCCTCCGCCGACGCGGGGCCGGCCCCGAAGGCCCGCACCAGGTGGTCCCACCACCCGTCGAACTCCTCGGCACGCAGCACCTTCAGCTCGGTCGTACGGTCGCTCGCCATGCGCCATGCCTACCAGGGACGATGCGGTACGGGCCAGCGAATTTCTCCCGGACGGCGACGCGGGGCCGTCCGGTGAAGTTCACTGTGAAGTCGCACCCGAAGGCGAGCCTCGGACGGGGGACAAGTGGGACCTCCCGTGCCGAGCGGCCGGTCCGATGGATAGGGTCCCGAACTGATGGCAGTAGACGGAGAGCGGCGCGGGAAGGCCGAGACCTTCACGGCCCGGTGCAGGATGCAGTGGCACCGGGTCCGCGTCGGGCTGCGCAGAAGCGCCGTGGACTACTTCCGCGGCGACGGCTCCGACTGGATCGCGCTCGCCGGACTGCTGCTGACGGTCCCCGTGCTGGCGGCCATGACCCTCGCCAACTCGGTGTGGTTCTCACCGGCCTCGCTGGTCCTGCCGATCATCGTGGGCGGCCTGCTGCTGCGCCCGGCGAGCCTGCTCGGCCTGTACGGGGCGGGGGCCACGGCACTGATCGTGGAGTCGGTCCGGCTCGGCCCCTACACCGAGGGCCCCTCCCGGGTCACCCCCGGCGTGGTCCTGGTCGTGGCGGCCTGCGGCTTCTTCGGCCTCCTCACCGCACAGTTCCGCAGCCGGGTCGGCGTGCCCTGGCGGCGCGGCGGCACCATGCTCTTCGACCTGCGCGAACGCATCAGGGTGCAGAGCAAGCTGCCGAAGCTGCCGCCGGGCTGGCACCGCGAGATGGCGCTGCGGCCGGCCGGCGGACAGTCCTTCTCCGGCGACTTCGTGGTCGCCGCCCGCACCAACAACGGCCGCACCATGGAGGTCGTCCTCACGGACGTCTCCGGCAAGGGCATGGACGCGGCCTCCCGCGCCCTGCTGCTGTCCGGCGCCTTCGGCGGCCTCCTCGGGTCCCTGCCCCCGCACGCCTTCCTCACCGCCGCCAACGGCTACCTCCTGCGCCAGGACTGGGACGAGGGCTTCGCCACCTCGATCCACCTCGTCCTCGACCTGGACTCCGGCGACTACGAGCTCTACTCCGCGGGGCATCCGCCGGGCCTCCAGCTCAGCGCGGGCAGCGGCCGCTGGGAGGAGAAGGCCGCGGAGGGCCCGCTCCTGGGGGTCTACGACGGCGCGCAGTTCGACTCGGTCAAGGGCTCGCTGCGCCCGGGCGACGTCCTGATGCTCTTCACCGACGGCCTGGTCGAGACGTCGGACCGGGACATCGTGGAGGGCATCGACCGGCTCACGGGGGAGGCGGACCGCTATGTGGCGGGCGGCTTCCACGGTGCGGCCTGGCACCTCATCGAGGCCGTCGCCAAGGACGTCAACGACGACCGCGCGCTGCTGCTGATCTGCCGCGAAGCGGCGAGGTGAGCCGCCCGGCGCCGAACGGGCGCCGGTGAGCGGCACGCCCCGCCGCGCGATACTCGCACCATGACCCGGACCCCGCTCTCCCTTCCCGACGTCGAGGAGCTCGCCCGAACCGCGCACGCCGCGCAGACCGACAAGGCCGGGCGCCCCTACGCCGAGCACCTCGCCGCCGTCGCCGAAGGCGTCCGCGCCCGCGGCGGCGACCCCGAACAGATCGCCGCCGCCTGGCTGCACGACGCCGTCGAGGACCACGTCCTGACCCCGCGGGAACTGGCCGCGGCTCCCGTCACCGATCGGACCAGGGCCATCGTCCTCGCGGTCACCAAACGCCCCGGCGAGTCCCCCGAGGCGTACGCCCGCCGCATTCTCGACACCCCGGGCGCGCTCCTGGTCAAACAGGCCGACCTCGCGCACAACGCGGACCCCGGCCGGCTCGCCGTGCTCGACGAGGCCACCCGGAAACGGCTGACCGAGAAGTACGCCCGGATGCGCGCGCTCCTCGGTCTCCCGGCGTAGCGGAATCAGACGCCGGCGGTCCTGCGGCCGTCCTGGCCCTCGCGCTCGCGGGGGCTCTGCCGGCCGCGCGCG
Source organism: Streptomyces sp. NPDC101237 (assembly GCF_044767465.1). Classification (NCBI taxonomy): domain Bacteria; kingdom Bacillati; phylum Actinomycetota; class Actinomycetes; order Kitasatosporales; family Streptomycetaceae; genus Streptomyces; species Streptomyces sp. NPDC101237. Next base: position 130,063 of record NZ_JBIWNY010000017.1, read on the forward strand.
AGTTCCGCCGCGTCCTGCCGGAACGCCCACGCCATGTCCGGCTCCATGGCGAACCGGAACACCCGCCGGACCGGCGCGGAGCACAGCAGCGTGACGACGGTGCCGGCGATCACGGTGACGAGGATCTCGCCGCGCGGGCCGTGCAGCCACCGCGGGTCGAACCAGCCCGCGTGGTCGGCGTACTTCACGACGAAACCGTGCAGCAGGTAGCCGTACAGCGTGCCCGCGCCCAGTGCCGTGAACCACATCCGGCGGCCCGGCACCCAGGACAGGAAACCGGCCGTCAGCACCATCGAGCAGCCGAACATCGCGAGCACCATGACCGGCCCGCACCACCACGGCACACCCAGCTCCTGCGCGGAGTCCCGGTGGTAGAACCAGGCGGTGTTCATCCGCGGCACCGACCACCAGGAGAACGCCAGCGCGAGGGCGAACACCGGCACCGCGGCGATCCGCACCGGCCACCGGCGGACCAGCGCGAAGTGCTCGGGCCGCAGGCACAGGCCGAGCACGAAGTAGGGCAGGAACTGCAGGACCCGCTGGAGGTCCAGGTCGTCGCCGATGCTCGGGGAGACGGACGCCAGCATCGCGACGCCGAAGGCGAGGGGCAGCGGATGGCGGACCGCCCGCCAGACCGGCGTGGTCAGCCGCCAGACGAACAGCGCGCACAGGAACCAGGTCAGGTACCAGGGGTCGAGCAGGCTGATGTCCTGGCCGGGGGAGTCGTTGACGTACCGCTCGAACAGCGAATAGCCGGTCTCGAACAGGACGTACGGCACGACGACACCGGTGACCAGCCGCTTCAGCCGGTCCGGGCGCATGTCGAAGTTCCGGGAGAAGTAGCCGGAGATGATGATGAACGCCGGCATGTGGAAGGCGTACACGACGCAGTACAGCGCCTCCAGGACGCGGCTGTCGCCCTTCAGCGGCTCCCAGGAGTGCCCCATCGCGACGAGCGCGATCGCCAGGTACTTGGCGTTGTCGAAGAACGCGTCGCGCTGTCCCCGCGCCGGCGGCCGGGCCGGAGGACGCGGTGCGGGGTTCTGGCCGGGGGACGTGTCGGCGGCAAACATCTGAGGCACCCTAGCTCCGCCTGTGGGATTTCGTAAAACCACCCTTGCGAATGCCGGATATCCGCCGTGACCGCCGGTGAGCCGCCGGTTCGATTTCCGCGGCCGACTCCTGTGTTCATGCGGTTTCATGCGGCACTTACACCCGTGATGTCCTTATTCATCCCGACTAATTGGCGCATAACGCCCGCAGGTGGACCCGCCTTGTGATGCCTGTGTCAACAATTCGAATTGGCTGCGCACGTGTTGTGTGGACAACGAAACCAAGTGCGCCGATCGGCGCGGCTCGACCATCGCGCGGGGCGTCGAATTACTGTGCGGGCGGGGGCCGGTGGGCGGTGAGTTGTCGACGTTGTGTCACGGGCCGCATAGTGCGGCCGGGTTGGTGGCACGATGGTCCTGGCGGGGGTGCGGGGCAGTACCCCCGGGCCGGGAGAGCGGAACCGACCGAGGGCGTGATCAGTTGTGGCCATTTCACTGTCTGTGGTGCTGCTGTTGGCGATCATCCTGGTAGTGCTGATCAGAGGGGGGAACATCAAGGCCGGTCCCGCGGTCGTCGCCATCCTGTTCGGCTTCTTCCTCGCGTCGACCGGGATGGCCCCCTCCATCCAGCGCTTCCTCGACTCCATAGCGCAGACCATCAACTCGATCAGCTTCTGAGCCACGCGCGGGCGCGCGCGGGCGCGCGTGCGGGTGCGGGTGCGCGGGGCGTGGATTCCGTACGCCCTGTACGCCGTCCGGCCGCCCCGTTGGGCCGCCGCGCGGCCCGGCCTGACCGGCTCCGGACGCACCGAAGGCCCGGGCGGCGAGGTCGGAACCTCTCACCTGGGCCTTCGGCACGCAGAGCGGGCGACGGGAATCGAACCCGCGTAGTCAGTTTGGAAGACTGAAGCTCTACCATTGAGCTACGCCCGCACGTCATGCGCCGCAGGTCCGTGACCGCGGCACAGGAGGCATCGTAGCGGGTCGTCCGCCGCTGAGGCCAACGTGTTGGTCTGCGCGGATGTGGCGTCGGCGCGGGTGAACAAAGCGGCCGACGCGGGCGGCCCGGGCATGTACCCTACGTGTCGCACCGAAACGGGGTGTGGCGCAGCTTGGTAGCGCGTCCGCTTTGGGAGCGGAAGGCCGTGGGTTCAAATCCCGCCACCCCGACCACCGGATGACGGCGTCCGTCTTGATCGCCTTTTGGGGCGCTGAGCGGCTGCGGTTACTATGCAAGCTGCTGGCCCGTGTGTCCCGGCCCCCGCACGGCGGCCTACGAACTCCTCCGGGCGGCGAAAGTCCGCCGGGCCCCTCTGGCGCCGGCAGAACCCAAGCAGTCAGCCACAAGGAGACCGAACCGTGAAGAGCGCCGTGGAGACCCTGAACCCGACCCGGGTTCGGCTCACTGTCGAGGTGCCCTTCGAGGAGCTCAAGGACAGCCTCGACGCGGCGTACAAGAAGATCAACCAGCAGGTCACGGTGAAGGGCTTCCGCAAGGGCAAGATCCCGGCCCGCGTCATCGACCAGCGGTTCGGCCGCGGGGCGGTGCTGGAGGAGGCCGTCAACGACGCGCTGCCGAAGTTCTACACCGAGGCGGTCAACGAGGCCGAGCTCAACCCGCTGGGCCAGCCCGAGGTCGACATCACCGAGCTGAAGGACGGCGAGACGCTGAACTTCACCGCCGAGGTCGACATCCGCCCCTCCCTGGAGATCCCGGACTACTCCGGCATCGAGGTCGAGGTGGACGCCGTCGAGGTGACGGACGAGGACATCGAGAAGTCCGTGGAGCAGCTCCGCGAGCGCTTCGCCTCCACCTCCCCGGTCGAGCGGGCCGCCGAGGACGGCGACGTCGTCACCATCGACCTTGAGGCCAAGGTCGACGGCGAGGTGCTGGAGGACGGCATCGCGAACGGCGTCTCCTACACCATCGGCTCCGGCGAGCTGCTCGATGGCCTCGACGACGCCGTGAAGGGCCTGGAGGCCGGTGGCGAGGCCACCTTCTCCTCCGAGCTCAAGGGCGGCTCCGCGGCCGGCCGCGAGGCCGAGGTCACCGTCAAGGTCACCCAGGTCGCCGCCCGCGAACTCCCCGCGCTGGACGACGAGTTCGCGCAGCTCGCCTCCGAGTTCGACACGCTCGACGAGCTTCGCGAGGACAGCCGCAAGCGCCTCGCCAACATGAAGACGTACGACCAGGCCACCCAGGCCCAGGAGCGCGTCCTGGAGAAGCTCCTGGAGCTCGTCGAGGTGCCCGTCCCCGAGAAGCTGCTCGAGGACGAGATCAACACCCGCAAGCACAACCTGGAGCACCACCAGCTCGGCCAGATGGGTCTCGACCTGGAGAAGTACCTCGAGATCCAGGGCAAGACCGCCGAGGAGTTCGAGGCCGAGACCAAGGAAGCCGCGGTCAAGGGCATCAAGACCCAGTTCGTCCTCGACGAGCTGGTCAAGGTCGAGAAGCTGAACGTCAACCAGGAGGAGCTCACCGAGCACCTCATGCGGCGTGCGGCCTCCTCCGGCATGTCCCCCGACCAGTTCGCCCAGGCCGTCGTCGAGGGCGGCCAGGTTCCGCTCCTGGTCGGCGAGGTCGCCCGCGGCAAGGCCCTGGCCGTCGTGGTCGAGGCCGCCACGGTGAAGGACACCAACGGCGAGATCGTCGACCTGGACGACGAGGACGAGGACGAGACGGAGGCCCCCGAGGCCGCCGCCGAGGCCACGGACGCCGCCGCCGAGGAGAAGTCCGAGGGCTGAGCCCCACGGCGCCCGTAACGGCGTACAGGGGCTCCTGGGACCATCCCGGGGGCCCCTTCGTCATCCCCCCGGGCTCCGGCCGCGCCGCCTGGGGGGGCGCGGCCGGAGCCCAGGGGGCGCGGGGAACCGCGCGAGCGACCACGACGCGCCCGCACGCGCCCACGCGCGACACGACCACGACCAGCGGCCGTCGGCCACCGGCGTTGCCGCTACGCCCCCGGCGAACAGCCCTCTTACCGGGATTCCCCGAAGGGACCATCGCGTTAGGGTCCATGAGTACGAGGGCAGCCAAGCCCCCGGCTACGGAAACGTGAGACGGCCCGGCGCCGTCGTAAGACGAGCAGGTGGATACGTGACGAATCTGATGCCCTCCGCCGCCGGCGACACTTCCTTCGGTGGTGGCCTCGGCGACCAGGTCTACAACCGGCTGCTCGGCGAGCGGATCATCTTCCTCGGCCAGCAGGTCGACGACGACATCGCGAACAAGATCACCGCGCAGCTGCTGCTGCTGGCGGCCGATCCCGGCAAGGACATCTACCTCTACATCAACAGCCCCGGTGGTTCGGTGACGGCCGGCATGGCGATCTACGACACCATGCAGTACATCCCGAACGACGTGGTGACCATCGCGATGGGCATGGCCGCCTCGATGGGCCAGTTCCTGCTCACCGGCGGTGCCGCGGGCAAGCGCTTCGCGCTGCCGCACGCCGACATCATGATGCACCAGGGCTCCGCGGGCCTCGGCGGTACGGTCTCGGACATCAAGATCCAGGCCGAGTACCTGCTGCGCACCAAGAAGCGCATGTCCGAGCTGACCGCGCAGCACTCCGGCCAGACCGTCGAGGCGATCGTCCGCGACGGCGACCGCGACCGCTGGTTCACCCCGGAGGAGGCCAAGGAGTACGGTCTCATCGACGAGATCATCACGCATGCCTCCGGTGTTCCGGGAGGCGGCGGCACCGGCGCCTGACACCAGGCCCCGCCACGCCACGCCCCGCCGAGACTCCAGCCCCCGAACGCCACCAGGACGGTGAACACCCTCATGAGCAACATTCCCGGCGCCGCTGACGCCCGCTACGACGGGCCCCGGCCCGACGCCCGCTACGTCATCCCGCGCTTCGTCGAGCGCACCTCCCAGGGCATCCGCGAGTACGACCCGTACGCGAAGCTCTTCGAGGAGCGCGTGATCTTCCTCGGCGTCCAGATCGACGACGCCTCCGCCAACGACGTCATGGCGCAGCTGCTGTGCCTGGAGTCGATGGACCCCGACCGGGACATCTCGATCTACATCAACAGCCCGGGCGGCGACATGACCGCCCTCACGGCGATCTACGACACGATGCAGTTCGTGAAGCCCGACATCCAGACGGTCTGCATGGGCCAGGCGGCGTCCGCCGCGGCGATCCTGCTGGCCGCCGGCACCCCCGGCAAGCGCATGGCGCTGCCGAACTCCCGGATCCTGATCCACCAGCCGGCCGGCTCCACGGGCCGCGGCCAGCTCTCCGACCTGGAGATCATCGCCAAGGAGTTCACGCGCATGCGTGACCAGCTGGAGACCATGCTGGCCAAGCACTCCAACCGGCCGGTCGAGCAGGTCCGCGAGGACATCGAGCGCGACAAGATCCTCACGGCCGAGGAAGCGCTCGACTACGGCATCGTGGACCAGATCATCTCCACCCGGAAGATGAACAACGCTGACGTCCGCTGACAGAGGATGTAGTCTCTGCCGCCCTTGGCCCGGTTCCACCGCGGGCTCGGCAAGGTGCACGTCAAAGTGAACCGTGCCAAGGGGGGCCCGTACGGGGGTCCCGGCAAGGTACCGTCGACATAAGGCAGCACCAGGAGCCGCTGGATTCGGAAGAGTCCAGGCGTCTCCCAGGCGAAGGGGAAGCACACCGTGGCACGCATCGGTGACGGCGGCGATCTGCTCAAGTGCTCGTTCTGCGGCAAGAGCCAGAAGCAGGTCAAGAAGCTCATCGCAGGGCCCGGTGTGTACATCTGCGACGAGTGCATCGACCTCTGCAACGAGATCATCGAGGAGGAGCTCGCCGAGACGAGCGAGGTGCGGTGGGAGGAACTCCCCAAGCCCCGCGAGATCTACGAGTTCCTCGAGGGCTACGTGGTCGGCCAGGAGGCCGCCAAGAAGGCCCTCTCGGTCGCGGTGTACAACCACTACAAGCGGGTCCAGGCCGGCGAGAACGGCGGCGGCCAGAGCCGCGAGGACGCCATCGAGTTGGCGAAGTCCAACATCCTGCTGCTGGGCCCCACGGGCTCCGGCAAGACGCTCCTGGCGCAGACCCTGGCCCGGATGCTGAACGTCCCGTTCGCGATCGCCGACGCGACCGCGCTGACGGAGGCGGGCTATGTGGGCGAGGACGTCGAGAACATCCTCCTCAAGCTGATCCAGGCGGCCGACTACGACGTCAAGAAGGCCGAGACCGGGATCATCTACATCGACGAGATCGACAAGGTCGCGCGGAAGAGTGAAAACCCGTCCATCACCCGGGACGTCAGCGGCGAGGGCGTGCAGCAGGCCCTGCTGAAGATCCTGGAGGGCACCACCGCGTCGGTCCCGCCGCAGGGCGGCCGCAAGCACCCGCACCAGGAGTTCATCCAGATCGACACGACGAACGTGCTGTTCATCGTGGGCGGCGCGTTCGCGGGCCTGGAGAAGATCATCGAGTCCCGGGCGGGCGCCAAGGGCATCGGCTTCGGCGCGACCATCCGCTCCAAGCGCGAGCTGCAGTCCAAGGACCAGTTCGAGGACGTCATGCCCGAGGACCTGGTGAAGTTCGGCATGATCCCCGAGTTCATCGGCCGGCTGCCCGTCATCACCTCCGTGCACAACCTGGACCGCGAGGCCCTGCTCCAGATCCTGATCGAGCCGCGCAACGCGCTGGTCAAGCAGTACCAGCGGCTGTTCGAACTGGACGGCGTGGAGCTGGACTTCGAGCGCGAGGCGCTGGAGGCCATCGCCGACCAGGCCATCCTCCGCCAGACCGGCGCGCGCGGCCTGCGCGCCATCATGGAGGAAGTCCTCATGTCGGTGATGTACGAGGTGCCGTCCCGCAAGGACGTGGCCCGCGTCGTCATCACCGCCGACGTCGTCCACTCCAACGTCAACCCGACCCTGATCCCGCGCGACGCGCGCGGCCGGGGCCCGGGGGAGCAGAAGTCGGCGTAACCCCCGTACGACGAACGACGCAAGGGGCCCCGGTCGACCGCGACCGGGGCCCCTTGCGTCGTTCGGCGTCAGAGCTTGACGCGGACCTCGTTCCGCAGCTTGGCCGTGAGCCGCGCGTTGTCGGCGACCAGGTTGCCGTTGCTCCCGGCCAGATTGGCGAAGCTGAACGCCGAGACGATGCCGACGGTGCTGTGGTCGCCCCATATGCACATGGGCGACTTGAGGGTCTTCGGCTCACCCGCGGAGCCACCGGCACTGTTGTCGACCTGTATCACCTGGCACTTCATGACGCCGTTGGTGAAGCCCGCCGGCTCGACCGTCTCGGGGCTGCCGACCAGCTTGCTCTTGTCCGACGAGCCGCTCTTCTCGGCCTCGGACTTGACCTTGGCGAACATGGCGTCGACGACGGCATCCGGGTCGTCGATCGTCCCGTAGACCCCGGCGAACGAGAGGCTCTTCGTCGTCAGGCCCGAGCCGTTGCCGTATCCGGCGCTGACGGCCTTCGGGTTCTTCACGCCCATCTTCTCGAAGTCCGAGACATCGGAGTCGGTCAGCCCGTCCGAGGAACCGGAGCTGTCCGACTTCTTGTACGTCCCGTCGATGACCGTCGCCGGCGTCGTCAGCTTGTGCGCGCCGTCGTCCTTGATGCCCTCGCCACCGCCGCCCCCGGCCAGTACGAAGTACGCGCCCACCGCAACGGCGGCGACCACCGCCACCGCCCCGATGACCAGCCCCGTCTTCTTCTTCCCGCCCCCCGGAGCGGGCGGCTGCGGAACGCCGTAGGGAGGCTGGCCGTAGGGGGGTTGCTGGCCGTACGGGTTCGGCTGCGGGGGAACGCCCTGCTGCGGGTAGCCGTAGCCCGGCTGCGGCGGCTGCTGCCCGTAGGGTCCCGGCTGCGGCGGGGCGGCCGGGGGAGCCTGCTGGGGGTAGCCGTAGCCGGGCTGGGGCGCCTGCGGCGGCTGGCCGTACGGACCCGGCTGCTGTCCGTAGGGCCCAGGCTGCCGCGGCGGCTCCCCGTACGGGCCCGGCTGGTTGTGACTCATCTCTGGGTTCCCCTCCAGATGCTTATGTGTTCCTGACATCCTGTCCCAGCCGACGGAGCCCGACGGCGCGGGGGTGCGCACCGTTACAGAACAAAGGCGTTTCGGGACAGCACCGAGACACCCCTAAACTGAGCCCCGTGACCGAGAACGCTCATCAGCAGCCCACAGCGCCCAGCACCGAACTGCCGACCCAGTACGCGCCGGCCGACGTAGAGGGGCCGCTGTACGAGCGCTGGGTGGAGCGCGGTTACTTCGCGGCCGACGCCAAGAGCGACAAGCCCGCGTACACCATCGTCATCCCGCCGCCCAACGTCACCGGCTCCCTGCACCTGGGCCACGCCTTCCAGCACACGCTGATGGACGCGCTGACCCGCCGCAAGCGCATGCAGGGCTTCGAGGCCCTGTGGCTGCCCGGCATGGACCACGCCGGCATCGCCACCCAGAACAAGGTCGAGCAGCAGCTCGCCGAGGAGGGCAAGTCCCGCCAGGACCTCGGCCGCGAGGAGTTCGTCGAGCGGGTCTGGCAGTGGAAGGAAGAGTACGGCGGCAAGATCCTCGGCCAGATGCGCCGGCTCGGCGACGGCGTCGACTGGGACCGTGAGCGCTTCACGATGGACGAGGGCCTGTCCAAGGCCGTCCAGACCATCTTCAAGAGGCTCTACGAGGACGAGCTGATCTACCGCGCCGAGCGCATCATCAACTGGTGCCCGCGCTGCCTGACGGCCATCTCGGACATCGAGGTGGAGTACCAGGAGGACGACGGCGAACTGGTCTCCATCACCTACGGCGAGGGCGAGGAGACGCTGGTCGTCGCCACCACCCGCGCGGAGACGATGCTCGGCGACACCGCCGTCGCCGTCCACCCCGACGACGAGCGGTACAGGCACCTGGTCGGCCGGCGCATCAAGCTCCCGCTGACGGACCGTACGATCCCCGTCGTCGCCGACACGCACGTCGACCCCGAGTTCGGCACGGGTGCCGTCAAGGTCACCCCGGCCCACGACCCGAACGACTTCGCGATCGGCCAGCGGCACGGCCTGGAGTCCATCACCGTGATGGACGAGCGCGCCGTCATCACCGTCCACGGCCCCTTCGAGGGTCTGGACCGCTTCGAGGCACGGTCCGCGATCGTCGCCGCGCTGCGCTCGCAGGGCCGGATCGTCGCCGAGAAGCGGCCCTACGTCCACTCCGTCGGCCACTGCTCGCGCTGCGGCACGACCATCGAGCCGCGGCTGTCCATGCAGTGGTGGGTCAAGGTCGCCCCGCTGGCGAAGGCCGCGGGCGACGCGGTCCGCGACGGCCGGGTCAGGATCCACCCCGAGGACATGTCGAAGCGGTACTTCGACTGGGTCGACAACATGCACGACTGGTGCATCTCGCGCCAGCTGTGGTGGGGCCACCGCATCCCGGTCTGGTACGGCCCGGACGGCGAGGTCGTCTGCGTCGGCCCCGACGAGCAGCCGCCCGGCACCGAGGCGGAGGGCTGGAAGCAGGACACCGACGTCCTGGACACCTGGTTCTCCTCCGGCCTGTGGCCCTTCTCCACCCTCGGCTGGCCCGAACAGACCGCGGACCTGCGGAAGTTCTACTCCACCGACGTCCTGCTGACCGGCCACGACATCATCTTCTTCTGGGTCGCCCGGATGATGATGTTCGGCCTGTACGCGATGGACGGCGAGGTCCCCTTCCGCACCATCGCGCTGACCGGCCTGGTCCGCGACGAGCGCGGCAAGAAGATGTCGAAGTCCTTCGGCAACGTCGTCGACCCGCTGGACTGGATGGACAAGTACGGCTCCGACGCCGTCCGCTTCACCCTGGCCCGCGGCGCCAACCCCGGCACCGACGTCCCGATCGGCGAGGACTGGGTGCAGGCCTCCCGCAACTTCGCCAACAAGATCTGGAACGCCACCCGGTTCGCCCTGATGAACGGCGCCACGGTCCAGGGCCCGCTGCCCGAGCCGGCCGAGATGTCGGCGACGGACCGCTGGATCCTCTCCCGCCTGGGCGAGACGGTCGCCGAGGTCGACGCGTTCTACGACGACTTCCAGTTCGCGAAGCTGTCCGACGCGCTCTACCACTTCGCGTGGGACGAGGTCTTCGACTGGTACGTCGAGCTGTCCAAGACGACGTTCCAGGCCGGCGGCCGGCCCGCCGAGGTCTCCCAGCGGGTCCTCGGCGAGGTCCTCGACGTCACCCTGAAGCTGCTCCACCCGGTGGTCCCCTTCGTCACCGACACCCTGTGGACGACGCTGACGGGCGGCGAGTCGGTCGTCGTCGCGCAGTGGCCGGCCGACAGCGGCTTCCGCGACGAGGCGGCGGAGCGGGAGATCGAGTCCCTGCAGTCCGTCATCACCGAGGTCCGCAGGTTCCGGGCCGACCAGGGCCTGCAGCCCGGCCAGCGGGTCCCGGCCCGCCTCACCCTCGACGGCACGGCCCTGGCCCCGCACGAGGCGGCCATCCGCCAGCTGCTGCGCCTCCAGCCGGAGGGCGACGCCTTCGCGGCCACCGCCACCCTCCCGGTCGCCGGTGCCACGGTCGCCCTCGACCTCTCCGGCACCATCGACGTGGCGGCCGAGCGCAAGCGGCTGGCCAAGGACCTCGCGGCGGCCGAGAAGGAGAAGGCCCAGGCCACGGCCAAGCTGGGCAACGAGGCGTTCCTGGCGAAGGCCCCGGACAACGTGGTGGACAAGATCCGCGGCCGGCTGGCCAAGGCGGACGAGGACATCGCCCGTATCCAGGCCCAGCTGGACCGCCTCCCGCAGGCCTGACCCCGCACGCCCCGCGCAGGCGTCCGGCAGCCCGTCCCCGGGCCGCCGGACGCCTGCGCGCTTCGTCCGTCACCAAGCGCGGACCGGCCACCGCCCTACAATCCAAAAGTAGGGACATAGCCTGGATGTTCCGTTTCGACGCTATGTGGCGGAGGGCGTCCGCATGCTGCGCAGGGGCCGAAGGAGGACACCTCCGCACGGAGGACTGGTCCCTCTGACGGCTGTCACCGGCGCCGTCCTCGCGGTACTGATCGGCGTCGTCTTCCTGATGCTGCTGTGGGCCATCCAGGACGCGCGCGGCTCCCTGGAGACCGCCCGCGCGGGACGGCCCGCGCTGGACCAGGCGGGCGCCGTCGAGAAGACCGTGCTCGACATGGAGGGCGGGCAGCTGGGCTACGTCATCACCCGGCAGGGCGAGTTCCTCGAACCCTGGCGGGCCGGGCGGGCCGCGTTCCCCGTGCAGGCGCAACGGCTCGTCGCCATGAGCCCCTCCGACTCCCAGCGCCGGCTCGCCCAGCAGATCCAGCGGTCCGGGCAGTCCTTCATCGACGACTACTCGGTCCCGCTGGTCGACGCGGTCCGGCGCGGCGACCGGGACGCGACCAGCACGGCACGCACCCGCGACGGCCGGCGGCGCGTCGAGGAGCTGCGCAGCGCGCTCCGGAGCTATCTCGGCGGCGAGCGCGTCGTCATCGACCGGCAGGAGCACGCCCTGGAGCACCGGATGGAACGGCTGGCCCTCGGGGCGTCCATCGGGGTCGCCGGGGCGGTCGTGCTGATCGTCGGCTACGGCGCCTACGTCACCCGCGTGATCGTCTGGCCGGTCCGCCGGATGGCCGGCACCGCGACCCGGCTCGCCGCCGGCGACCTGACCGCCCGCGTGCCGCCCTCGGGCCGGCGGGAGATCGGACAGCTGGAGACGGCGTTCAACACCATGGCGGCCTCCTTGGAGAAGAGCCACCGCCGCCTCAGACTCCTCTACGACGCCGGTACGGCCCTCGGCAACACCCTCGACGTGCGGCGGACCGCCGACGAACTCGTCCGGGTCGCCGTCCCCCGCTTCGCCGACCACGTCACCGTCGACCTGGCGGCGGCCGTCCTGACCGGTGGCGAGCCGGAGAACGCCGACGGCACCACCGTGCTGCGCCGGGTCGCCAGGGGCGGCATCGGCGACCACTCGCCCCTGGACCCCGTCGGCGCCCCCGCCGCGCCCAGCCGGGCCGCCCCCGGCGCCCGCGCGGCCCTCCACTCCGACCTGCGGGTCGCCCCCGAGGGCTGGGCCACCGACGACCGCAGCGCGGAAGCGCTCCTCGCCTACGGCATGGGCTCGCTGATCACCGCGCCGCTGTCGGCGCAGGGCGTGCCGATGGGAGTGATCGCCTTCTGGCGGACCCGCGGCTCCCCGCCGTTCGAGGAGGACGACCTCTCCGACGCCGAGGAACTGGCCGCCAAGACCGCGGCCGCCATCGAGAACGCGCGGCGCTACACCCGGGAACGGGAGACCGCGCTGGCGCTCCAGCGCAGTCTGCTCCCGCACGACCTGCCCGAGCGTCCGAGCGTCGAGGTGGCCTACCGGTACCTGCCGACCGGCACCCGGGCCGGCGTCGGCGGCGACTGGCTCGACGTGATCCCGCTGTCGGGCACCCGGGTGGCCCTGGTCGTCGGCGACGTCGTCGGCCACGGCATCCACGCCTCGGCCACCATGGGGCGGCTGCGCACCGCGGTCCGCACCCTCGCCGACGTCGACCTGCCGCCCGAGGAACTCCTCACCCACCTGGACGACCTCGTCCTCCACCTGGACGACGGCGCCCCGGAACCGGCCGGAGAGGTCGGCTCGACCTGCCTGTACGCCGTCTACGACCCGGTGTCGCGGCGCTGCGCCCTCGCCAGCGCCGGCCATCCGCTGCCCTTCGTGATCACACCGCAGGGTGTCGTGGAGAAGGCCCCCGGCCAGCCGGGACCGCCGCTCGGGCTCGGCGGGCTGCCGTTCGAGACGACCGAGCTGGACCTCGCCGGGGGCACCACCCTCGCGCTGTTCAGCAACGGCCTGGTGCACTCCCGCGACCTCGACCTCAGCCAGGGCCTGGACCGGCTCCGGCGCGCCCTGACGGCCCCCGGGGAGTCGCTGGAGGCCACCTGCGACCACGTGGTGGCCATGCTCCGCGAGGGCGAGCCCGCCGACGACGTCACGCTGCTGCTGGCCCGCACCCACGCCCTGCCCGGCGACCGGGTGGCCACCTGGGAGGTCCCGGCGGACCCCGAGCACGTCGCCCGGGCCCGGACCCTCACCACCGACCAGCTCGGCGCCTGGCGGCTGGAGGACCTGTCGTTCACCACCGAACTGGTGGTCAGCGAGCTGGTCACCAACGCCATCCGCTACGGCGGCTCCCCGATCCGGCTGCGGCTCATCCGGGACACCGCGATGCTGATCTGCGAGGTCTCCGACGGCAGCAGCACCGCCCCGCACCTGCGGCGGGCCCGGGTCTTCGACGAAGGCGGCCGCGGCCTGCTGCTGGTCGCCCAGCTCACCCAGCGCTGGGGCACCCGGCAGACCTCCGCGGGCAAGACCATCTGGTGCGAGCAGTCCCTGCCGCCCGCCGACGCCTAGCCCCCGCCCGGCCCCCGCGTTCCCGGTGCGGCCTCCGGACCTCCTGGGCCGCCGGGCGGCCGCCGGGCTCCGTAGACTGGTGGCGTGAGTGACCTGCCCCCGCGCGACCCCCATGACAGCTTCGACGACAGCTCCGACGACCGCGTCGAGGACGACTTCGACGGCATCGTCGCGGCCGAGACGGACCGCGACCCCGACCTCGCGGTGATCGAGGCCGGCAGCCGGACCCTGCGTACCCAGGGACCCACGCCGCAGGACGACGTCCCCGCCCGCCCCGAGGACCCCGAGGTCGACCGGGCCCTGCGGGAGGTCGAGGCGGACCTCGCGACCCGCTGGGGCGAGACCAAGCTGGAGCCGTCGGTCACCCGGATCGCCGCCCTCATGGACGTCCTGGGCGACCCGCAGCGGTCGTACCCCTCGATCCACATCACCGGCACCAACGGCAAGACCTCCACCGCCCGCATGATCGAGGCCCTGCTCGGCGCCTTCGACCTGCGCACCGGCCGCTACACCAGCCCCCACGTGCAGTCGGTCACCGAGCGCATCAGCCTCGACGGCGCGCCGATCAGCGCCGAGAAGTTCATCGAGACCTACGAGGACGTCAAGCCGTACGTGGAGCTGGTCGACTCCCGGCAGGAGTACCGGCTCTCCTTCTTCGAGGTCCTCACCGGGATGGCGTACGCGGCCTTCGCGGACGCCCCCGTGGACGTGGCCGTCGTCGAGGTCGGCATGGGCGGCACCTGGGACGCCACCAACGTGATCGACGGCGACGTCGCCGTCGTCACCCCGATCGACCTCGACCACACCGACCGGCTCGGCACCACCACCGCCGAGATCGCCGGCGAGAAGTCCGGGATCATCAAGCAGGACGCCACCGTGATCCTCGCCCAGCAGCCCGTCGACGCGGCCCAGGTGCTGCTGAAGAAGGCCGTCGAGGTGGACGCCACGGTGGCCCGGGAGGGCCTGGAGTTCGGCGTGGTCGCCCGCCAGGTCGCCGTCGGCGGCCAGCTGCTCACCCTGCGCGGCCTCGGCGGCGAGTACGACCAGGTGTACCTCCCCCTGCACGGCCCCTACCAGGCCCACAACGCGGCCGTCGCGCTGGCCGCCGTCGAGGCGTTCTTCGGCGTCGGCGCCCAGCGGCCCGAGCCGCTCGCCATCGACACGGTCCGCAAGGCGTTCGCGGCGGTCACCTCGCCGGGCCGGCTGGAGGTCGTACGGCGCTCTCCCACCCTCGTCCTGGACGCCGCGCACAACCCGGCCGGCGCCCGTGCCACCGCCGAGGCGGTGGGTGAGGCCTTCGACTTCAGCCGGCTGATCGGCGTGGTGGGAGCCAGCGCCGACAAGAACGTCCGGGGCCTGCTGGAGGCCTTCGAGCCGATCTTCGCCGAGGTCGTCGTCACCCAGAACTCCAGCCACCGCGCGATGGACGCGGACGAGCTGGCCACGATCGCCGTCGAGGTGTTCGGCGAGGAACGCGTGCAGGTCGAGCCGCGGCTGCCGGACGCCCTGGAGGCCGCGATCACGCTGGCCGAGGAGGAGGGCGAGTTCGCGGGCGCCGGAGTGCTGGTCACCGGCTCGGTCATCACGGTCGGCGAGGCCCGGCTGCTGCTGGGGAGGTCCTGACCGTGCGGACGCTCTGCTCCTCCACCCTGATCGGCGAGTTCTTCGTCATCGGCTTCGCCGCGCTGGTCGCCATGAAGGACCCCGACCTGTCCACCGCCACGGTGTGGCTGGTCAGCGGCATCGCGATGGTCCTGTGCCTGGCCCTGTGCGGCGTGATCACCCGGCCCGGCGGGGTGGCGCTCGGCTGGGCCCTGCAGATCGCGCTGGTCGCCTCCGGCGTCTTCGTGCCGACGATGTACTTCCTCGGCCTGGTCTTCGCGGCCCTGTGGTGGGCGTCGGTGCACTACGGCCGGAAGATCGACGAGGCGAAGGCCCGCTTCGCCGCGCAGGCCGACGGACCCCCGGCCTCCGGAGCTGACACTGCGTGACGGGCGTCCGGACCTGCCCTGTAGCCTCTCCTCACCGCACACGTAAGTACCGCGAAGGAGCCCTCACGTGACTCAGCGCACCCTCGTCCTGCTCAAGCCCGACGCCGTCCGTCGCGGCCTGACCGGTGAGATCATCGGCCGTATCGAGCGCAAGGCCGACTGGCGGATCACCGCGCTGGAGCTGCGCTCCCTGGAGCGGGCGACGCTGGAGCAGCACTACGCCGAGCACGTCGGCAAGCCGTTCTACGAGCCGCTGGTCGAGTTCATGGCCTCCGGTCCGGTCGTCGCCCTGATCGCCGAGGGCGAGCGCGTCATCGAGGGCGTCCGCGCGCTGGCCGGTCCCACCGACCCGATCGCCGCCGCGCCCGGCTCCATCCGCGGCGACTTCGGTGTGATCGTGCGCGAGAACCTGATCCACGCGTCCGACTCCGAGGAGTCCGCGGAGCGCGAGATCAAGATCTTCTTCCCGGGCCGCGCGTAGCCCGTCCGGGGCCGACGCGCCCCGCGAGGATTTTTCGTGGACGTTTTTGACGGGGTGTCAGTCCGGCGGTCCATGTGACCTGGGACGGCCGGATGATTTCGGCCGTCCCTCGGCATATGCGTGCCGATCGGGGGAACGAGTGCCCCCGTCGGACCGTCTCCACAAGCGAGACGGCTCCGTACGTGCTGACAATGGCGAAGACCCTCGCGCAGTGTTCGTGCAGGCGCGTCTACCATGGAAGCCTTCACGTCACAGCACCCACTTCGCCGACCTGATATGCCCTCAAAAGCTCCCAGGAAGGCCAGACGAATCCTGATGGGGAACTCAATGTCGTTCATCGGCCGTGACATGGCTGTCGACCTCGGGACCGCCAACACGCTGGTGTACGTCAGGGGTCGCGGGATCGTACTCAACGAGCCGTCCGTCGTCGCGATCAATACGAACACCGGTGGAATCCTGGCAGTCGGCGCGGAGGCGAAGAAGATGATCGGGCGCACGCCCGGCAACATCGTCGCCGTGCGCCCGTTGAAGGACGGCGTGATCGCCGACTTCGAGATCACCGAGCGGATGCTCCGCTACTTCATCCTCAAGATCCACAAGCGGCGCTACCTGGCGCGGCCGCGGGTCGTCGTGTGCGTGCCCTCCGGCATCACCGGAGTCGAGCGCCGCGCGGTGATCGAGGCGTCGTCGCAGGCCGGTGCCCGCCAGGTGCACATCATCGAGGAGCCCATGGCCGCGGCCATCGGCTCCGGCCTGCCGGTCCACGAGGCCACGGGCAACATGGTGGTGGACATCGGCGGCGGCACCACCGAGGTCGCGGTCATCTCCCTGGGCGGCATCGTCACCGCCCAGTCGATCCGCGTCGCGGGCGACGAGCTGGACAACGCGATCATCCAGCACATCAAGAAGGAGTACAGCCTCCTCCTCGGTGAGCGCACGGCCGAACAGATCAAGATCACGATCGGTTCGGCGTACGAGCTGGACTCCGACGAGCACACCGAGATCCGCGGCCGGGACCTGGTCTCCGGCCTGCCGAAGACCGTGGTCATCTCGGCCGCCGAGGTCCGCAAGGCGATCGAGGAACCCGTCAACGCGATCGTGGACGCCGTGAAGACGACGCTGGACAAGTGCCCGCCGGAGCTGTCCGGCGACATCATGGACAGGGGAATCGTTCTGACCGGCGGCGGAGCACTGCTGCGCGGCCTGGACGAGCGGCTGCGCCGGGAGACCGGCATGCCCATCCACATCGCCGAGGACCCGCTGGACAGCGTGGCGCTCGGCTCCGGCAAGTGCGTCGAGGAGTTCGAGGCGCTCCAGCAGGTCCTGGACGCCCAGCCGCGCAGATGACGTGACTCTTCGATTCCGCCGTACGAGACGAGCCCCTCTCGTGCGGCGGATCGTTGATATGGAGGCATAGGCTCCACCAACGAGCCTCTGCGCTCACCGTTTTACCGAAGAACAACCCCCTATTCCTGAAGACAGCTCCCCGCAATTTCCTATCGAGGAAGGCACGGCCGCCGCACGTGAGGGACACGAAAGAGAGCCGGCTGCTCCTGGTGCTGCTGATCGCGATCGCGTTCGCGCTGATCACGGTGGACATCCGAGGTGGCAGGAACTCCCCGGTCGACGGCGCCCGACAGGCCGCGGCCGCGGCCTTCGGCCCGATCGAGAACGGCATGTCGTCGGTGGTGGACCCGGTCGGCAACGCCGTCTCCGCCGTCCGCGACTCCGACGACCGGCACGACCGGCTGGCCCGGCTGGAGAAGCAGAACGCGACGCTCAAGGCGAAGCTCGGCAGCGACGACCGCAACCGCAGCCGCCTCAACCAGCTGGACTCGATGCTGAAGATGGCCGGCGAGGGCCAGTACGGCATCAAGGGCGCCCAGGTCATCGCCATAGGGTCGGCCCAGGGCTTCTCCTGGACCATCACCATCGACGTCGGCGCCAACGACGGCATCAAGCGCGACATGACCGTCCTCAACGGCAGCGGCCTGGTCGGCCGGGTCACCACCGTCGGCCCTGACGCCTCCACCGTGCTGCTCGCCAACGACCCCGACTTCACCGTCGGCACCCGGATGGAGGGCAGCGACGAACTCGGCTTCGCCTCCGGCCAGGGCGACCGCCCGCTGCGCGTCGAACTCCTCAACGGTAAGGCCGAGGTGAAGAAGGGCGACCGGCTCGTCACCTTCGGCTCCGAGGCCGACCGGCCCTTCGTGCCCGGGGTCCCGGTCGGCACCGTCACCGGCGTCGACCCGTCCAACGGCG
Organism: Streptomyces sp. NPDC101237; assembly: GCF_044767465.1. Classification (NCBI taxonomy): domain Bacteria; kingdom Bacillati; phylum Actinomycetota; class Actinomycetes; order Kitasatosporales; family Streptomycetaceae; genus Streptomyces; species Streptomyces sp. NPDC101237. Next base: position 148,203 of record NZ_JBIWNY010000017.1, read on the forward strand.
GTCTCACCCGCACCCTCTACGTCACGCCGTTCGTCTCCTTCACCAAGCTCGACATCGTCGGCGTGGTCGTCGAGGCGCCGAAGAAGGACCCGCGCGACGAGGTGCTCCCCACCAAGCCGAAGCCGACACCGACCCCGACGGTGACCGTCACGGTCACCCCGTCCGCGAGCGCCAACACGGCGTCCGATTCGGGCACCGCCTCGGCCACGGAGTCCGCGACGGACTCGGCCACCGACGAGACCGACACCAACGCCCAGCGGTAGGAGCTGAATCCTTTTCATGCGCGTCAACCGGATCCTGCTCTCCTCCGCCCTCGTCGTCGTCTCCCTGGTGATCCAGGTGAGCGTCCTGGCCCGTCTCCACCTCCCCGGCGCCGTCCCCGACCTGATGCTGCTCACCGTCCTCGGCCTCGCCATGGTCTACGGCCACGTGGGCGGCGCCCTCGTCGGCTTCGGCGCCGGACTCCTCGCCGACCTCGCCCCGCCCGCCGACCACGCGGCCGGCCGCTACGCCCTCGTGCTCTGCGTCGTCGGCTACTGCGCCGGCCTGATCAAGCCGGAGAACGGCCGCCTGAAGTCCGCGACCGGGCCGATGCTCGTCGTGGTCGCCGCCGCCGTCGGCTCCACCCTGCTGTACGCGGGCGTCGGCGCCCTCGTCGGCGACACCGCCGCCCGGCACGTCGGCATGACCAGCCTGCTGATCACCGCCGCCCTCTACGACCTGCTGCTCGCCCCGTTCGTGGTCCCCGGCATCATGTGGCTGGCCCGCCGCGCCGACAGCGACCCGCTGACCGAGGCCAACTCCGGCAAGAGCGGCGACATCTCCTCCGGCTGGCTCTCCTCCGGCACCGGACTGCGCATCGGCGGCCAGCGCGGCGGCCTCGGCTCCCTGAAGGCCAGAGCCCGCACCCGCAATGTGCGCGTCGGCCGCATCAAGGGGGTCAAGCGGCTGTGAGCGCGGGGGAGTTCACCCGGCCGCCCGGCGACGCGGCCCACAGCTTCGTCGTATATGACACGTACGTACAGCACGGAGAGGGGGAGGCAACCCAGTGACCAACATTCCCGAGACCGGTCGGAGCACACGGGTCCAGATCCGTCTCGTCGTCATCCAGATCCTGGTCCTCTCCCTGCTCGGCACGCTCGGCGGGCGCCTGTGGTACCTGCAGATCCGGGAGGGCGCCGAGTACCAGAAGCAGGCCTCAGGCAACCACGTCCAGCAGGTCGTCGAGCCCGCCGTGCGCGGCTCGATCCTGGACGCGCGCGGAGTCCCCATCGCCGACAACGAGACCCGGCTCGTGGTCTCCGCCTCCCGTACCGACCTGCTCAAGCAGAAGGACGACGGCAAGGCGGTCCTCACCAAGCTCGCGGGCGTCCTCGGGATGAACCCCACCGACGTCACGCAGAAGGTCCGCCTCTGCGACTCCAAGACCCCGCAGCCCTGCTGGAACGGTTCGCCCTACCAGCCGATCCCGATCACCGACGAGGCCACCGCCAAGCAGGCCCTGCAGATCCGCGAGCGCGCCGAGGACTTCCCCGGCATCAGCGCCGAGCCCGAGGCCGTGCGCCGCTACCCGGCTCCCGGCAAGGCCAACACCTCGCAGGTCCTCGGCTACCTCTCCCCGGTCACCGACGACGAGATCCAGCAGGCCCAGAACTCCAGCTCGCCCTACCTGCGCTCGGACATGGTCGGCCGCTCCGGCCTGGAGCGCCAGTACGACAAGGAACTGCGCGGCAAGGCCGGCGTCACCCGCTACGAGGTGGACAACCTCGGCCGGGTCATCGGCAAGGCCAAGTCCGACGCCGCCCAGCCCGGTTCCAACCTGGTCACGAGCATCGACTCCCGCGTCCAGCGGGTCGCCGAGTACGAGCTGGACAAGGCGATGAAGGTCGCCCGCCAGCAGTACGACAAGATCACCAGCCAGAACTACAAGGCCGACTCCGGCGCCGTCGTCGTGATGGAGGCCAAGACGGGCCGGATCGTGGCCATGGCCTCCGCGCCCACCTACGACCCGAACGTCTGGGTCGGCGGCATCTCCGCCAAGGACTACAAGGCCCTCACCGGCAAGAACTCCGACTACCCGCTGCTCAACAGGGCCATACAGGGTCAGGCGGCGCCCGGTTCGACGTTCAAGGTGGTCTCCACGGCCGCCGCGGTCCAGGCCGGTTACGTCTGGGACGGCGGATATCCCTGCACGAGTTCCTACTCGGTGGGCGGCCAGGTCTTCAAGAACTTCGAGGGCGAGAACTTCGGCCCGATCTCGCTCGGCCGCGCCCTGGAGGTGTCCTGCGACACCGTCTTCTACGGCCTCGCCGACAGCGAGTGGAAGAAGGACGGCGGCATCAACCCGAAGAAGAACCAGCCCAAGGACTGGTTCTTCAAGACGGCCCACCAGTTCGGCCTCGGCAAGGAGACCGGCGTCGACCTCCCCAACGAGGTCACCGGCCGCGTCCCCGACCGCCAGTGGAAGCTCGACTACTGGAACGCCAACAAGGACGCCTGGTGCAAGTCCGGCAAGAAGGACGGCTCGTACGTCGAGAAGATCGAGTACGAGAACTGCCTCGAAGGCAACAAGATGCGCGAGGGTGACGAGATCAACTACTCCATCGGCCAGGGCGACACGCTCGTCACGCCGATCCAGGAGGCGATGATCTACGGCGCGGTGGCCAACGGCGGCACCGAGTACCAGCCGACCATCGGCAAGGCGGTCGTCAGCGCCGACGGCAGAACCGTCCAGGAGATCAAGCCCAGGCCGATCCGCAAGCTGCCCGTCAGCCAGGCCACCCTCAAGGGCATGGACGACGCCTTCGCGGGCGTCATCACCCGCGGTACCGCCGCCTGGAAGTTCGGCGGCTGGCCGCAGGACAAGATCGCCCTGCACGGCAAGACCGGTACCGCCGAGGTCTACGGCAAGCAGACCACCTCGTGGCTCGCGACGTACTCCAAGGACTACACGGTCATCATGACCATCGCCCAGGCCGGAACCGGTTCCGGTGCCTCCGGTGAGGCGGTCCGCAACATCTACAGCGCGCTGTACGGCGTCGGCGCCGACGGCTCCATCGACAAGAACAAGGCACTGCTCTACACCCCGCAGCAGGGCCTGCCCAAGGTCCGCCCGGACGGCACCATCGCCGCCCCGAAGGTCTCCAAGGACGCGGCGAAGGACTTCCAGGCGACCCAGAAGGGCGACAAGGGCGACGGCAGCGGCCAGCCGACGCCGGCCACCTCGCCCTCGCCGTCCTCGGGCAACCGCGACACCCGAAGGCGGGCGCGCAAGAGGGGAAGCCGGAGGATGCTGACGTGACGTGCGTGTGCGACGAAAGGGCCGCGGCATGACCGGGGCCAACAGCTTCTCCGTCTCCGGATACGGTCCCGCGCGGGCCGGCTGGACCCGGGTCTTCGCCCGGGACTCGCTGGCCCGCCGCCTGGACTGGCCGATGCTGATGGCGGCCCTCGCGCTGTCCCTGCTGGGCTCCCTGCTGGTGTACTCGGCGACCCGCAACCGCACCGAGATCAACCAGGGCGACCAGTACTACTTCCTGCTCCGGCACCTGATGAACACCGGCATCGGGCTCGCCCTGATGATCGGCACGGTCTGGATCGGCCACCGGCAGCTGCGCAACGCGGTGCCGATCCTGTACGGCCTGTCGCTGCTCGGCATCCTCGCCGTGCTCACCCCGCTGGGCTCCACCGTCAACGGCGCGCACTCCTGGATCGTGCTCGGCGGCGGCTTCTCGCTCCAGCCGTCCGAGTTCGTCAAGATCACGATCATCCTGGGGATGGCGATGATACTGGCGGCCCGGGTCGACGCCGGCGACAAGAAGTACCCCGACCACCGCACGGTGCTGCAGGCGCTCGGCCTGGCCTCGGTGCCGATCCTGGTCGTGCTGCTGATGCCCGACCTCGGCTCGGTCATGGTCATGGTGATCATCATCCTGGCCGTGCTGCTCTCCTCCGGCGCCTCCAACCGCTGGATCTTCGGCCTGCTGGCGACCGGCCTGCTCGGCGCGATCGCGGTCTGGCAGCTGCACATCCTGGACGAGTACCAGATCAACCGCTTCGCGGCCTTCGCCAACCCCGAACTCGACCCGGCCGGCGTCGGCTACAACACCAACCAGGCCCGGATCGCCATCGGCTCCGGCGGACTGACCGGCGCGGGCCTCTTCCACGGCTCGCAGACCACCGGCCAGTTCGTGCCCGAGCAGCAGACCGACTTCGTCTTCACGGTGGCGGGAGAGGAACTGGGCTTCGCCGGCGCGGGCCTGATCATCGTGCTGCTCGGCGTCGTCCTGTGGCGCGCCTGCCGGATCGCCCGCGAGACGACCGAGCTGTACGGCACGGTCGTGGCGGCCGGCATCGTCGCTTGGTTCGCGTTCCAGGCGTTCGAGAACATCGGCATGACCCTCGGCATCATGCCGGTCACCGGCCTGCCGCTGCCGTTCGTGTCGTACGGCGGCTCGTCCATGTTCGCGGTGTGGGTGGCGGTGGGGCTGCTGCAGTCGATCAGGGTGCAGCGCCCGATGTCGGCCTGAGGAGGACCGCGGTACCAGGCGCGGACGAGGGCGAGGGGAACACCCGGTATGCGGCGAAAGAGCCGTCTGCCGGTTGTTCACCTCGCCCTCGTCTTCGTGCCACCCCGGATTCACCTCCCGGGCCCGCTGTCCCCGCGACGCCAGGGCGATTAGATTCGGTTCATGGCGGATACGAAGCGTGAGATCGAGCGCAAGTACGAATCCGACGAGAGCGGGCTGCCCGACCTGACCGGCGTCGCCGGCGTGGCGAACGTCGTGGACAAGGGCACCGCCGAACTCGACGCCACCTACCACGACACCTCCGACCTGCGACTCGCCTCGGCCCGCGTCACCCTGCGCCACCGCACCGGGGGCACCGACGCCGGCTGGCACCTCAAACTCCCGGTGGCCCCCGGAGTCCGCGACGAGATCCACGCCCCGCTCTCCGACGCCCTCCCCGCCGAACTGGCGGGCCTGACCCGCTCCCGGGTCCGCGAGGGCCGGCTGGTCCCGGTGATCCGCCTGCGCACCACCCGCGACATCCGCCACCTCGTCGACGCCGACGGCACCCTGCTCGCCGAGGTGAGCGTCGACCACGTCCGCGCCGAACGGCTCTTCGGCGGCACCGGCAAGGCGCAGTGGACCGAGATCGAGGTGGAACTCGCCGACGGCGGCGACCCGGCCTTCCTCGACAAGGTCGAGAAGCGGCTGGGCAAGGCGGGCGTACGGCCCTCGGAGTCCGCCTCGAAGCTGGAGCGGGCCCTGGCCGCGACCAAGGGCGGCAGACCGCACCCGCGGGTCCACGACTCCGGCACCCCCGGCACCGCCGGCGCCCTCGTCCTCGCCTACGTCCGCGCCCAGCGGGACGCGATCGTCGCCCTCGACCCCGCCGTCCGCCTGGACACCGAGGAGGGCGTCCACGACATGCGCGTGGCCACCCGGCGGCTGCGCAGCACCTTCCGCACCTTCGGAAAGGTCCTCGACCGGCGGATCACCGACCCGCTCGCCGACGAACTGAAGTGGCTCGCCGCGGAACTCGGCGCCGGCCGCGACCAGGAGGTCCTCGCCGACCGCCTGCTCACCGCCCTGGCCGAGGTCCCCGGCCCGCTCGTCTCAGGACCCGTCCACGACCGGCTGCGGGCCTGGGCCGACGCCGGCGCCCGCGGCTCCCGCGGCCGGCTCGCCGGCGTCCTCGACTCCCGGCGCCACCTCGCCCTGCTGGACGCCCTGGACGCCCTGCTGGCCGACCCGCCGCTGCGCCCCGCGGCCGCCGGGGACCCGGAGAAGGTCCTCGCCAAGGCCGTACGCCGGGACTTCGCGAAGGTGACCGGCCTGATCGAGACCGCCATGGCCCAGCCCCCCGGCCAACAGCGCGACCTCGGCCTGCACGAGGCCCGCAAGAAGGCCAAGCGCACCCGCTACGCCGCAGAGGCGGCCCGCCCCGCCCTCGGCCGCCCCGCGAAGGCACTGGTCACCTCCATGAAGTCGCTCCAGTCCCTGCTCGGCGAGCACCAGGACAGCGTCATGGCCCGCCGGACCCTGCGCGAACTGTCCGCGGTGGCGCACGCGGCCGGCGAGAGCGCGTTCACCTACGGGCTGCTGTACGGCCGCGAGGAGCGGCGGGCCGCCGAGGCGGAGGCGAGGACACCGGGCACCTGGCGCAAGATCAGGAAGGATGCGCGCGTCTGAACGGGCGTACGGGGGACACCGCCGGGCGCGCTACGCTGGATGACCACCCTCCCCCAGCCGTCGGCCGGGGGTGCCCCCAGTCAGCTCACAAAGGTCCGCGAGATGCCTGCCGAAGCCGCCGCCCAGGTCGCCGAGTCTGTGTTCCCGCAGCTCGAAGCTCTGCTCCCGCATGTGCAGAAGCCGATCCAGTACGTCGGCGGAGAGCTCAACTCCACGGTCAAGCCCTGGGAGGACTGCGACGTCCGCTGGGCGCTCATGTACCCGGACGCCTACGAGGTCGGCCTGCCCAACCAGGGCGTCATGATCCTCTACGAGGTGCTCAACGAGCAGCAGGGCGTCCTCGCCGAGCGCACCTACAGCGTGTGGCCGGACCTGGAGGCGCTCATGCGCGAGCACCGGGTCCCGCAGTTCACGGTGGACAGCCACCGCCCGGTGAAGGCTTTCGACGTGTTCGGCCTGTCCTTCTCCACGGAGCTGGGCTACACCAACATGCTCACCGCCCTGGACCTCGCCGGCATCCCGCTGGAGTCCGAGGACCGCGGCCTGGACGACCCGATCGTCCTGGCCGGCGGCCACGCGGCCTTCAACCCGGAGCCCATCGCCGACTTCATCGACGCGGCGATCATCGGCGACGGCGAACAGGCCGTCCTCGACATGACGAAGATCATCCGTGACTGGAAGGCGGAGGGCCGCCCCGGGGGCCGTGAGGAGGTCCTCCTCCGCCTCGCGAAGACGGGCTCCGTCTACATCCCGGCCTTCTACGACGTCGAGTACCTGGCCGACGGCCGGATCGCCCGTGTGGTCCCGAACCGGTCGGGCGTGCCGTGGCGGGTCTCCAAGCACACCGTCATGGACCTGGACGAGTGGCCCTACCCCAAGCAGCCGCTTGTCCCGCTCGCCGAGACCGTCCACGAGCGCATGTCCGTCGAGATCTTCCGCGGCTGCACCCGCGGCTGCCGCTTCTGCCAGGCCGGCATGATCACACGCCCGGTCCGCGAGCGCTCGATCACCGGCATCGGCGAGATGGTCGACAAGGGCCTCAAGGCGACCGGCTTCGAGGAGGTCGGCCTGCTCTCCCTGTCCTCCGCCGACCACTCGGAGATCGGCGACATCGCCAAGGGCCTGGCCGACCGCTACACCGAGGACAAGATCGGCCTCTCCCTGCCCTCCACCCGGGTCGACGCCTTCAACGTCGACCTGGCGAACGAACTGACGCGCAACGGCCGCCGCTCCGGCCTCACCTTCGCCCCCGAGGGCGGCTCCGAGCGGATGCGCAAGGTCATCAACAAGATGGTCTCGGAGGACGACCTGATCCGCACGGTCGCCACCGCCTACGGCAACGGCTGGCGCCAGGTGAAGCTCTACTTCATGTGCGGCCTGCCCACCGAGACCGACGAGGACGTCCTGCAGATCGCCGACATGGCGATGAACGTCATCCAGAAGGGCCGCGAGGTCTCCGGCCAGGGCGACATCCGCTGCACGGTCTCGATCGGCGGGTTCGTCCCCAAGCCGCACACCCCGTTCCAGTGGGCCCCGCAGCTGTCCGCGCAGGAGACGGACGCGCGCCTGGAGAAGCTGCGGGACAAGATCCGCGGCGACAAGAAGTACGGCCGCTCGATCGGCTTCCGCTACCACGACGGCAAGCCCGGCATCGTCGAGGGCCTGCTCTCCCGCGGCGACCGCCGCGTCGGCGCCGTGATCCGCGCGGTCTACGAGGACGGCGGCCGCTTCGACGGCTGGCGCGAGCACTTCTCCTACGACCGCTGGATGGCCTGCGCCGACAAGACGCTGCCCGCGCTCGGCGTGGACGTCGACTGGTACACCACCCGCGAGCGCGGCTACGAGGAGGTCCTGCCCTGGGACCACCTCGACTCCGGCCTCGACAAGGACTGGCTCTGGGAGGACTGGCAGGACGCCCTCGACGAGACCGAGGTCGAGGACTGCCGCTGGACCCCCTGCTTCGACTGCGGGGTGTGCCCGGCCATGGACACCCGGATCCAGGTCGGCCCGACCGGCAAGAAGCTGCTGCCGCTGACGGTCAAGAACGCGGGCCCCGCCCCGGCCGCGAGCGGGCACACGCACTGAGGTGAGCGGCGGGCCGGGCCGGGCGGAGTGCCCGGTCCGGCCCGCCGCCGGTTCTCCTACCAGGTGACCGGCAGTTCCAGCGGGAACCGCCGGATCGTCTCGGCGTCCCAGCGCACCTTCTCCGGCGGCACCGCGAGCCGCAGGTTCGGGAACCGCTCCACGAGGCGGCCGATGGCCACTTCGAGTTCGGCCATGGCCAGCGGCATCGCGATGCAGCGGTGGCCGCCCCAGCCGAAGGTCATGTGCGGGGCGCTCGGGCGTTCCGGGTCGATGTCGTGCGGGGACTGATAGCGCTCCGGGTCGCGGTTCGCGGTCAGGTACGACACGTGCACGAAGTCGCCCGCCTTGATCTGCGCGCCGTCGAGTTCGACGTCCTCCAGCGCCACCCGCGGGATCCCGACGCCCTTGCGGAACGGGATGCAGCGCAGCATCTCGTGCAGGACGTCGGTCAGCGTCTCGGGACGGGCCGTGAGGTTCCGCATCAGGTCGGGCTGCGTCAGCAGCAGGTAGACGATGTTGCTGATCTCGCAGGTCGCCGTGTCCTGGCCGCTGAGCGCCAGGGTGAGCGCCATGACGGCCAGTTCCCTGTCGTCGAGGTGGTCCTCGTTCTCCCGTGCCGCGGCCATCGCGCTGATGATGTCGGGGCCGGGCGAGGTACGGCGCAGGGCGACGAGCTCGGCGAAGTAGGCCGTCAGGTCGGCCTTGGCCTTGACCGCGGCCTCCTTGCCTCCCTCGCCGACGACGAGCAGCTGGTGGACGGCCTTCCCGATCCGGGACCAGTCCTCGCGCTCGATGCCGAGGAGGTCCAGGACGGCGTGCTGCGGAAGCCGGTCGGCGAGGTGCTCCACGACGTCCGCCGGGGGCCCGGCCTTCTCCATGTCGTCCAGGAGACGGTCCGTGAGCCCGATGATCCGGTCCCGCATGAGGTCGACCCGCGGCTGCGTGAAGGCCTGCGAGGCCAGGTGGCGGACGCGGCTGCTCTGCGGCACGTCCATCACGTTGATCGACTCCGGCGAGACGATGGGCTCCGCCGTCATCCGGGGGTAGTCGTGGCCGATGATGCCGGCGCGGCTGAACCGTGCGTCGGTGGTCACCTGCTTGACGGCGTCGAAGCCCGTGACCAGCCAGGCCTCCGCGTCGCCGTAGGGGAGCCGGATGCGCGTGGGGGAACGGTGTTTCATCAGATCCGCGAGCTCGGGGTCGAAGTCGAGCGCTTCGCTGAAGCTGAACGTGCAGGTCGGGGTCTCGTTGTCTGCGGCCATCAGCCGGCTCCTCCAGGAATGGGTTCCGCGAGGACGGGCTGGACCTGGTGGGTGATCCCGACCGGGCCCGGCGCCGGGACGCGGTGGGTCGGGAGCGGTTGTCCTGCTGTCTCTCGTCGGTCAAGTGATCGGCCTTCTCGCAGGATGCAAGCACGAGAGACGGCGTCGACCGCTGACCGGCACAGGTGCACCCGTCCAGGTGGGCTAACACTTGGACGGGTCCGCTGCTCCGCCTGGCCGCCGGGCCGGTCCCGGCGGGCACGAAGGGCCGGTCCTCGGGAGCGGTCCCGCGGGCCCGCAGGAGATGCCCGGCGGGCGGCCCCACGGGCACGCGCGGCGGGCGGCGCGGTCGAGTACCGGCCGACGGCCGAGGGTGTCGAGCTGTGGCCCGTCCTGCGCGCGCCGAGGACCGGGGGAGACGACTTCCGCTCGCCGGCAGGGGCGAAGCGCGTCTTCCGGCACGAGCGCCACGGCGGCCTGATCGACCGCGACGGACGGTGCCGGACGTGCGGTACGGCCGTCCCGGGCCCCGAGACCGTGCCGGAGACCGGACCCGGCTTCGCGCCGGAGCACCGCGGCGGCGATCCCGTCTCCGCGGCGATCGGCGGGCCGCGCCGGCTCCTGGACCCCGTCACGCCGTAGCCGCCGCCCGGCCCGGCCGCCCGCGCCGGGCCCGGCGAAGGGGCCGCGGCCCGGATGCCGTTCGGCCGGTGGAGTGACAGACTGAGATTCCCGAGACGGCGGGCCGTGACGGAGCGTGACGCGGAGCCGCGCGCACGCGGGGTGCGCGGGCGGCCGTCGGCGGTGTCCGCGGTGCCGCGTCCCGGGCAGCGAGCGATCCGGTCGCCGGCCAGTGGGGAACCGTCCATGACTGCTGACACCTTCCGAGCGCGCCACCACCCGCACCCCGGGCCGCCGCCTCCCGGACGGAGGCCCTCGCCATGAGCGGTGACGGGACGGGCCGCGGCGAACTCGCCGGACAGACGGTCGTGGTGCTCGGCGGCAGCGCGGGCATCGGCCTGGAGACCGCGCGGCAGGTCCGCGCGGCCGGCGGCGACCTGGTCCTGGTGGCCCGCGACGCCGAACGCCTGCGGCGGGCCGCCGCCGAACTCCACCCCGTGGACACGGCCGCCTTCGACGCCTTCGACACCGGACGCACCGAGCGCTTCCTCGCCGGCCTGCCCGGACCGGTCGACCACGTGCTGGTGACCGCGGGCAGCCCGGCCTACACCCCGCTCGACGCACTCGATCCGGCCGACGCCGGGCGGGTCTTCGGCGGGCGGCTCGCCCTGGCGGTGGCGGTGGCGCGGGCGAGCCGCGGGAAGGTCAGGCCCGGCGGGGTGCTGGTCTTCGTCGGCGGTACCGGCGGCCGGCGGCCCGCGCCCGGGATGGCGGTGACCGGCGCCCTCACCGCCGCGTTGCCCGCGCTCGTCGCCAACCTGGCGCTGGAGGTCGCCCCGGTCCGGGTCGCGCTCATCGCCGCCGGGTTCGTGGACACCCCGCTGTCGGCCTCCCTGCTGGGCGACCGACTCGACGCCCGGCGCGAGGAGTTGAGGAGGACCCTGCCGATCGGGCGGGTGGTCGGCCCGGCCGACGTCGCCGCCCTCGCCGTGCACCTCATGGTCAACGACGCCCTCACCGGCGCCACCTACGACATCGACGGCGGCCAGCAGCTCCTCGCGCACTGAGCCCCCGCTCCGCGCGCCCTGCCGCGGGTCCGGCCGTCGCCGGTGGTCCCTCCGAGACGGGAAGTGCAAGCCATGGACATGAAACTAGAGGTCGTCGTGGTGCCCGTGTCCGACGTGGACCGGGCCAAGGACTTCTACACGGGGCTCGGCTGGCGGCTCGACGCGGACGTCGCCACCGACGGGGAGTTCCGGGTCGTGCAGATGACCCCGCCGGGCTCCCCGGCGTCGGTCATCTTCGGCGAGTCGGTCACCGAACAGGCGCCGGGCTCGGCCCGCGGGCTGCACCTGGTCGTCGACGACATCGACACCGCCCACGACGAACTGGCACGGCACGGCGCCCGCCCCAGCGAGGTGTTCCACGACGCCGGCGGGGTCTTCCACCACGCCGACGGCGACTCCCGGCTGCCCGGCCCCGCCCCGCGGCACGGCAGCTACGGCTCCTTCCTGTCGTTCAGCGACCCGGACGGCAACGGCTGGCTCCTCCAGGAGGTCACCGACCGGCTCCCGGGCCGCCTGGATCCCGCGGCCACCTCGTTCTCCTCGGCCGGGGACCTGGCGAGCGCCCTGCGGCGGGCCGAGGCCGCCCACGGCGAGCACGAGGCCCGCACCGGCGCCCCGGACCCCGACTGGCCCGCCTGGTACGCGCGGTACATGGCCGCCGAACAGGCCGGCACGCCCCTGCCCGAGTGAGCGGCGCCGACGGACCGCGCCGCGGCCACCCCGCCCCCGGCACCGCGCCCTCGGCCCTTGGCCGTCCGCCCGGAGCCCGGCCGGCCCCGGCGGCAGACACCCCCAGGAGACACCATGAAGCCCGGCACCCTCTCCGCGCGGATCCTCGACCCCGCCAACCGCCCCGACCCCTACCCGCTCTACGCCGAACTGCGCAGGACACCGGTCCTGCGGGAGGACGACGGCACCTACCTGGTCAGCACCTACCACGAGGCACGGAGCCTCGCGAACGACCCGCGGCTGAGCCAGGACCTGCGCCACCGGCCGCCCGGCGCGGACCGGCCCGCGCGGCCGGAGGAGGAGACCGGCCTGCCGCCGAGCTTCATCTTCACCGACCCGCCCGAACACGACCGGCTGCGCGCCGTCTTCAACCGGCCCTTCGGCCCGCCCCACAGCCCCGGGTTCGTCGACAGCCTGCGCGGCGAACTGGCCGCCGTCGTCAGCGGCCTCATCGACGACTTCGAGGGCAAGGACCGCATCGACGTCGTCGAGGACTTCGCCTACCCGCTTCCCGTCACCGCCATCTGCCGGGTCCTCGGCGTACCGCGCGAGGACGAACCCCGGTTCCACGGCTGGGCGGACGCCGTCGCCTCCCACATCGACCCGCGGCAGGCGGGGCTCGACCAGGAGGAGATCCTGACGGCGCGCCGGGAACTCAGCTCCTACCTCGCCGAACTGATCGAGACCCGGCGCCGGCACCCCGGGCCGGGACTGCTCAGCGCCCTCGCCCCCGAGACCGAGCCGGGCGGCAGCCTGACCCCCGGGGACCTCGTGGCCACCGCCGTCCTGCTGCTGGTCGCCGGCCACGAGACCACCGTCAACCTGATCACCAACACCACGCTCACCCTGCTGCGCCACCCCGACGTCCTGGAGAGGTTCCGGACCGAACCGGCCCTGACCGTCCCGCTGATCGAGGAGATGCTGCGCTACGAACCGCCGGTCCAGTTCGTCCCGTTCAACGTCGCGCTGGCCGACATCGAACTGGCCGGCACCACCATCCCCGAGGGCTCACTGGTCTGGATCATGGTGGCCGCCGCCAACCGCGACCCGCGGCGCTTCGAGGACCCCGACCGGTTCGACCCGGACCGCGCGGACAACGAACACCTCGGCTTCTACACAGGGATCCACTACTGCTTCGGCGCCCCGCTCGCCCGGGTCGAGGCACAGCTCGCCCTGCCCGAACTGTTCCGCCGGCTCCAGGGCCCACGACTGCTGGAGGACCCGCCGCCCTACCGCGCCAACGCCGTGCTGCGCGGACCCCGCCACCTGCCGGTGTCCGCGACGGGCCTCACGGCCTGAGCGTGCGGGGAGCCGTCAGCGCCCGGCCGGGGCCGGGGCCGTACGGACGGCGCGCAGGGCGCGGTCGACGTACTCCTCGTTCTCCCCGACCGGAGCGACGTAGTCGAGGACCCCGCGGGCCGCGTCCTCGCCGAGGGTCCGGGTCATCACCCAGGCGGCGAGGTACTGGGAGGCCAGGCAGCCGCCGGCCGTGGCGATGTTCCCCTCGGAGTGGAACGGCGTGTCCAGGACGGTGAACCCGGGCGCCTCGACGAAGGGCCTCGTCCTGCGGTCCGTGCAGACCGGCATGGAGCCGAGCAGGCCGAGCCGGGCGAGCACCAGCGCGCCGGAGCACTGCGCGCCGACCAGCTGCCGGGAGGGGTCCAGGCGCAGCCGGGCGACCAGCCGGTCGTCGGCGGCCACCTCGCGGGCCCGCACCCCGCTGCCGACCAGCACCACGTTGGCCTCGGTCACGAACTCCATCGGGCGCTGCCCGGTCACCTCGACGCCGTTCATCGACGTGACCACCGGCGTCGGGGTCGTGATGAAGGCCTCCAGGCCGTCGGCGCGGCACCGGTTGATCAGCGCGGCGGCGATGAAGCTGTCGAGCTCGTTGAATCCGTCGAAGGTCAGTACGGCTACCTGCATGGTGTCTCCTCGCAGCGCAACGGGGTGCCGATTGCCTCAGGAGGTCCGGGACCGGGTCGCGGGCCGGTCCGCGACCGGTGGCCCGCCGCGCTCCCGCACCGGCTCCCGCCGCACCGGCGGCCCGCTGTGAGGTGTCCCACGGACTCTTGTCGCGGGCGGACCGGGCTGCCTAAATTCGGTCATATGTCCAGTTCCGATGCCTCCCCTCCCGTCGAACCGGTCGGCTTCGACATCGATCTCACCGGCCACGAGATGACCCGGCGCGCCCACGTCATGGCCGCCCTCGGTGACGACTGGGACCCCGTCGCGGCGCTGCGCGGCGAGGAGGAGGCGTACGACCTGCTGTACTCCGGGCTCGACGAGGAGCAGCAGCGGCTGTACGACGCCCTCGTCGCGGCCGGCGTCCTGCCCCGCCGCTGACGCCGGCGCCCCGGAGACGGACGAAGGCCCGCCGGACGGATCCGGCGGGCCTTCGGCGTGACGGCGGGTCAGGCGACCGCGTGCTTCGGGTTCTCGCCGTACTCGTTCGCCTCGGGCTTGCCCTCGGAGACGAACCACACCAGCAGGATGATCGCGCCGACCAGCGGGATGATGCCGATCAGGATCGCCCAGCCGGAGCGGCCGGTGTCGTGCAGGCGGCGGACCGCGACGGCGAGGCTGGGCACCAGCACCGCCAGGTAGTAGACGGCCACCAGCGCGGGGAACCCGATGACCCGCCCGATGATCGCCAGCACGATGGCGGCGATCACGTTGAACAGGGTGTACATCCAGTACTCCTGCCGGCGCGCACGGCCGCTGAACACCGCGTACTTCTTCAGTACGTCCACGTACCAGTTCATTGTTCGTCCCCCAAGGACCCAAGAAAGGCTCAAGATTTGGCTGGCGCCCAGCAAATCAAGCCGCCATGGCCGGATCCATCCAGATTGGCGTGCGCGGGTCAAACGTTACCTTCTCGCCGCCGTTCGGTGATCAAGGGTGGCCGATCGCATCCGCTCCGTACCCGATAGCGTCTCTACGGCCATGGACATGCAGAAACAGCCGTACCGGCAACCGCCACCGCCGACACAGCAGCCCGAAGGGTGCCTGGTCGTCGCGGTCAGGATCCCCGTCCGCATCGTCGTGTTCCTCGTCGTCCTCCCCGTACGGCTGCTCTGGGACGCCCTCGCCGCCGTGGCCCGGTTCCTCTGGCGCCACCTCGTCGTCCCCGCCGCGCGCTTCCTGTGGCGGTACGTCCTCACCCCCGTCGGCCACGCGGTCGCCCGGCTCCTGCGCGCCCTCCTCGTCGTGCCGCTCATCTGGCTGTACCGCCACCTGCTCACCCCCCTCGGCCACGCCCTCGCGTGGCTCCACGCGCGCGTGCTCACCCCGCTCGGCCACGCGGTCGCCCGGCTTCTGCACGCCCTCCTCGTCGTGCCGCTCATCTGGCTGTACCGCCACCTGCTCACCCCCCTCGGCCACGCCCTCGCGTGGCTCCACGCGCGCGTGCTCACCC
>NZ_JBIWNY010000017.1:163679-199478 GCF_044767465.1 Streptomyces sp. NPDC101237
CCCGCTCGGCCACTCGGTGCTCCGGCTCCTCAGGTCCGTCGCCCGAGCCGTCGCCTGGCTGGCCGGGCAGCTCGCCACCGCCCTGTACTGGACCGCCCGCGTCCTCGTCGTGCTGCCCGCCGCCGCCCTGTGGCGCTGGGTCCTCGCCCCGGCCGGCCGCGTCCTGGGCGTCGTCCTCGCCGAGGTTTTGGACGCCCTCGGACTCGCCTGGCGGGCCGCCGGACACGTCGTGCGCGCCCTCGGACGGATCCTGGGGACCCTCGTGCGGTGGATCCTGCTGGCACCCGCCCGCTTCCTCTACCGGACCGTCCTCACCCCGCTCGGACACGTCGTGCGCGACCACGTGCTGAGCCCCGCCGCCCAGGTCGCGCGGGCCGTCGGCCGCGCCGTCCGGCAGGCCCGCGCCGACCTGCGCCGCGCCCTGTTCGGCGAACCGTCCCTCCCGGCCGCCGCGGACCGCCGGGAACCCGTGGGCCGCGACACACGTACTCTTGAGGGATAGCAGGACACGGCAGCACGGCCCCCGCGGCGGTGCCGCCCCCACGAGAACCACGAAGGACTGACGACACTGGGCAAGCGACAGCCCGAAGGCCCGCCGCCCGCACCGGCGGTGCAGCGCATCCGACTGCGCTACACCAAGCGCGGCCGCCTCCGGTTCACCAGCCACCGTGACTTCCAGCGCGCCTTCGAGCGGGCGCTGCGCCGCGCCGAGGTGCCCATGGCCTACTCGGCGGGGTTCACCCCGCACCCGAAGGTGTCGTACGCCAATGCCGCACCCACCGGCACCGGCAGCGAGGCCGAGTACCTGGAGATCGCGCTCACCGCGGTCCGCGACCCGGAGCGGCTGCGCGTCCTCCTCGACGAGTCCCTGCCCGCCGGGCTGGACATCGTCGACGCGGTCGAGGCCCGCACCTCGGGCCTCGCCGACCGGCTCACCGCCTCCGTCTGGGAGATGCGGCTGGCCGGCCTGGACCCGGCCCTGGCCACGGCGGCCGTCGCCGCGTTCAACGCGGCCGACGCCGTGGACGTGCAGCGCATGACCAAGAACGGCGTCCGGACCTTCGACGCGCGCCCCGCCGTCGTACGTCTTGAAACGCACGAGGAAACGGCTGATAGGCCGAGCGACCAGGCCTGTGCGATACTGCGGCTGGTTGTTCGGCACGTGACGCCTGCCGTACGACCCGACGACGTCCTGTCCGGTCTCCGCGCCGTGGCCGACCTGGCGCCGCCGGTCCCCGCAGCGGTGACCAGGCTGGCGCAGGGGCTGCTCGATGAAGAGACCGGCACGGTGACCGACCCGCTCGCGCCCGACCGCGAGGCAGTGGAGGCCCTCTCGAAGGCCGAACCCGCTGCCACCGCGACGGCGCCGGTGTAGGGAAGGTCCCGCGAAGGACGTACGTCGTAACGCGCCGCCCTCGTACTCGGGAGCCACCTGGGTCGGGCAGCGCACCGACCAGAAGACTTTCGCCAGGCCGTCCGCGACAAGGCGTACGGAACCGGCGAGACAGGACACAGAGAGCTCCTGTGCGGCGCCCGCGCCCCACACGGCGGCACCGCGCAACGCGCGAGCCGCGGACGTCACCGGCGGTCGCTCGAACCGAACGACGCCGGATCAGGCGCGGCGCCCGGGAGCCTGACGGGAGAACCGCCCGCATGCTCGAACCGACCGAGCCCATCGAGGGCTCCGAACAGAACACCCCCAGCGACACCCTGCCCCCGCGCAGGCGTCGCCGTGCGGCTTCCCGCCCCGCGGGACCGCCCGCCGGGGCCGAGGCCGTGGCCGAGACCACCGAGCCGCTCTCCGCCGAGCCCGGCGAGGAGACGCCGAAGACCCGGGCCGCGACCGTGACGGCCGAGGCGGACGAGACCGCCGAGGCCGCCGAGGCCGCCCCGCGCACCCGCCGCCGGGCCACCCGCCGCGCCTCCGCGCCCGCGGGCGCCCCGACGGGAGCCGAGGCCGTCGAGACGGCCGAGACCGTCGTGCCCGCGGCCACGGCCGCCACCGAGCCCGCCGAGACCGCCGTGCAGAGCGACGAGGAGGCCGCGCCGCGCCGGACCCGCCGGCGTGCCACACGCCGCGTCACCACCCCCGCCGAGACGGCCGAGGCCGACACCGCCGTGAGTGAAGCGGCCGTCGAGGCACCCGCCGCGTCCGCGGCCCCTGAGGCAGAGGCAGTCGAGGCGGACGAGACCGCCGAGGCAGCCGAGACCACTGCGGCCGTCGAGGAGACCGTGCCCGCCCCGCGCACCCGCCGCCGGGCGACCCGCCGCGCCTCCGCGCCCGCCGACGCCCCGGCCGCGGCCGAGACCGCCGCCGACACCGCACCCGCGGCCGCCGACACCGCCGAGGCCGTCCAGGAGCCCGCCGCCGAGGCCGGCGGCACCGCCGCGGACGCCCCCGCTCCCGAGGCCGAGCCCACCACGCCCGCGCCCCGCAGCCGGCGCCGCGCCACCCGCAAGGTCACCGCGCCCGCAGGAGCGCCCGAGGCCCCCGCGGAGGCCGCCGCCCCGCAGCCGGCCGTCCAGGCCCCGGCCGTCACGTCCGCCACCGAGGCGCCCGCCGCCGAGGAGCCGCAGACCGAGTCCCCGCGGCGCCGCCGCCGGGTCGTCCGGCAGGCCGCCGTCGGGTTCTCCGAGCCCGCCGCCGCCTCCGCCGAGGACGACGCGCAGCGCCGCCCCGCCCGGCCCGCCGTGGCCGTGTTCCAGGCGCCCGTGTTCACCGAGCCGAAGTTCCAGACCCCGGAGCGGGCCGCCGCCGAGGCGGCCGCCGTCGCCGCGGGCACCGAGGAGCCCGAGGAACTCGCCCCCTACCGCCCGGAGCCGGCCGGACAGGCCGAGCAGGCCGAGCAGGCCGAGAGCGGGTCGCGTCGCCGTCGCCGTCGCCGCGGTGCCGCCGACGACGCCCCGGCCGCCCGGCCCGCCGCCGAGGACGAGACCGAGGAGCCCGAGGAGTCCGCCGAGGAGCCCGAGGACGCCGCCGACGGTGACGACGACACCGAGGAGGCCGGGTCCCGCCGCCGTCGCCGCCGCGGAGGCCGCCGTCGCCGCCGTGGTGACGCCGGTGACGGCGAGGGCGGCGACGGCGACGAGATCGCCGCCGAGCACGCCGACGAGGACGCCGAGGACGCCACCGACACCGCCGACCAGGAGGAAGAGGACGACGAGGAGGCCCACGACGAGGCCACCGGCTCCTCCTCCAGCCGCCGCCGCCGTCGCCGCAGGCGCCGCGCCGGGGACTCCTCCACCGACGGCGAGCCCGGCGAGAACGACCCGGAGCGCACGGTCGTCAAGGTCCGCGAGCCCCGCAAGCCGTCCGAGCCGTCCGACGAGGTGCAGTCCATCAAGGGCTCCACGCGTCTGGAGGCCAAGAAGCAGCGCCGCCGCGAAGGCCGCGAGCAGGGCCGCCGCCGCGTCCCGATCATCACCGAGGCCGAGTTCCTGGCCCGCCGCGAGGCCGTCGAGCGCGTGATGGTCGTCCGCCAGCACGGCGACCGCACCCAGATCGGCGTCCTGGAGGACGGCGTGCTCGTCGAGCACTACGTCAACAAGGAGCAGGCCACCTCCTACGTCGGCAACGTCTACCTGGGCAAGGTCCAGAACGTGCTGCCCTCGATGGAGGCCGCCTTCATCGACATCGGCAAGGGCCGCAACGCCGTCCTGTACGCCGGCGAGGTCAACTTCGAGGCGCTCGGCATGGCCAACGGGCCGCGCCGCATCGAGGCCGCCCTCAAGTCCGGCCAGTCCGTGCTCGTCCAGGTCACCAAGGACCCCATCGGCCACAAGGGCGCCCGCCTGACCAGCCAGGTCTCCCTGCCGGGCCGCTACCTCGTGTACGTGCCCGAGGGCTCGATGACCGGCATCAGCCGCAAGCTCCCCGACACCGAGCGGGCCCGGCTGAAGACCATCCTCAAGAAGATCGTCCCCGAGGACGCGGGCGTCATCGTGCGCACCGCCGCCGAGGGCGCCAGCGAGGACGAGCTGCGCCGCGACGTCGAACGCCTCCAGGCGCAGTGGGAGGAGATCCAGAAGAAGTCGAAGAACGGCAACGCCCCGGCGCTGCTGTACGGCGAGCCCGACATGACCGTCCGGGTCGTCCGCGACATCTTCAACGAGGACTTCTCCAAGGTCGTCGTCAGCGGCGAGGACGCCTGGGAGACCGTGCACGGCTACGTCGCGCACGTCGCCCCCGACCTCGCAGGCCGGCTGTCCAGGTGGACCTCCGAGGTCGACGTCTTCGCCACCTACCGGATCGACGAGCAGCTCGCCAAGGCCCTGGACCGCAAGGTCTGGCTGCCCAGCGGCGGTTCGCTGGTCATCGACCGGACCGAGGCGATGGTCGTCGTCGACGTCAACACCGGCAAGTTCACCGGCCAGGGCGGCAACCTGGAGGAGACGGTCACCAGGAACAACCTGGAGGCGGCCGAGGAGATCGTCCGCCAGCTGCGGCTGCGCGACCTCGGCGGCATCATCGTCATCGACTTCATCGACATGGTCCTGGAGTCCAACCGGGACCTGGTCCTGCGCCGCCTGCTCGAATGCCTCGGGCGGGACCGCACGAAGCACCAGGTGGCCGAGGTGACCTCGCTGGGGCTCGTCCAGATGACCCGCAAGCGGGTCGGACAGGGCCTGCTGGAGTCGTTCTCCGAGACCTGCGTGCACTGCAACGGCCGCGGCGTCATCGTCCACATGGAGCAGCCGAGCTCCGGCGGCGGTGGCGGCGGCAAGCGCAAGAAGCGCGGCCGCGGCGGCGACGGACACGAGCACGACCACGACCACGACCTGCACGGGACCCACACGTCCGCCACCGACGGCGCCGTCGAGCACGCCGAGGCCGTCCAGGCGGCCGAGACGGCGGCGGAGGTCGCGGCCGAGGCCGCCGCCCCCGTCGCGCTGCCCGCCCCGGACTTCGCACCCGACGAGGAGCTGTACAGCAGCGTCGCCGAGGCGGAGGCCGCGGCCGGACGTGGTCGCGGCCGCCGCCGGGCGAGCCGCCGGGCCTCGGCTCCGGCCGGCGCGCCCAGGGAGCGCGCGGGACGCGGACGCGGCGCGGACGCCGAGACGCCGGCCGCCCGCGCCGAGCACGAGGTGGTGCCGGAACCGGCCGCCGAGGCGCACGCCGAGCCGGTCGCCGTGGAGGACCCGGTCGTCCAGGCCCCCGAGGCGCCGCAGACCCCGGCCGCCGACGAGGCCGCGCCCAAGGGCCGTACCCGTCGCCGGGCCACCCGGAAGGTGTCGGCGCCCGCCGGCTCCCCGGCCGGTGCCGAGACGGCCGTGGTGACCGTCGTCGCCGAGTCCGCCCCGGCGGCCGAGGCGGTCGCCGAGCCGGCGGCGGAGACGGCCGCGGAGCCCGAGGCGGCCGCGGAGCCCGAGGCGGCCGCGGCCGCCGAGAGCGTCGCACCGGCCCGCCCGCGCCGCCGCGCGGTCCGCAAGGCCACCGCGCCGACCGCGTCGGAGGAGGCGGCCGTCGTGGTCGTCCCGGCGACGGAGGCCGCCGACGCCGCCGACGCCGCCACCGAGGCCGCCGAGGACGTCGAGGAGGCCGCTCCGGCCAAGAAGACGGCCCGCAAGACGGCCGCGAAGAAGACCGCCGCGAAGAAGACGGCGGCCAAGAAGACGGCCGCCAAGAAGACCGCGGCCAAGAAGACGACGGCCAAGACGACGGCGAAGAAGGCGGCCAAGACCGCCAAGACCGCCGCCGCCAAGTCGACGGCGAAGAAGACCACCACGGTCGCCGCCGCCTCCGACGAGGCCTGACACCCGGATACGGGACCGGTCCGCGCGACCGGTCCCGTACCCCGTGGGACCCGTTCCGAGTGATCGGCCCCACATCTGACGGGGCCCGGTTTGACCCCCTCGGCCACCGCCCCGTAACCTTGACCGTCGGCGTGTCCGTGAATATGAGGACGCGCCACATCCCCGTAAACCTCTTCCTCCGGAGCACACGGTGTTCCGGAGAGGCCGTCCGCCTGCCGGACGGCTGGACTGCGGGGGTGCCGTTCCCCGAGCGAGAGAGTGAGATCCGCGTGTACGCCATCGTGCGCAGCGGTGGCCGCCAGCACAAGGTTGCTGTCGGCGACATCGTTGAGGTTGACAAGATTTCCACTGCCAAGGTTGGCGACACGGTCGAGCTCTCGACCCTGCTCGTTGTCGACGGCGAGGCCGTGACCAGCGACCCGTGGGTGCTGGCCGGCATCAAGGTCCAGGCCGAGGTCGTGGACCACCACAAGGGCCAGAAGATCGACATTCTGCGCTACAAGAACAAGACCGGTTACCGTCGTCGTCAGGGCCACCGCCAGCAGTACACGGCGATCAAGGTCACTGAGATCCCCGCGGCTGCGAAGTAAGGGACTGAGGAGAGATGGCACACAAGAAGGGCGCATCGTCCACCCGTAACGGTCGTGACTCCAACGCTCAGCGCCTCGGCGTGAAGCGCTTCGGCGGTCAGGTCGTCAACGCGGGCGAGATCCTGGTCCGTCAGCGCGGCACCCACTTCCACCCCGGCGCCGGCGTCGGCCGTGGCGGCGACGACACGCTGTTCGCGCTGCAGCCCGGCGCGGTGGAGTTCGGTACCCACCGTGGCCGCAAGGTCGTGAACATCGTTCCGGTCGCCTGAGTCCTGGTCTTCTGACCGGACGGCACCGAGCCCTCCCGCGGGAGGGCCCGGACCGAACGCACCGCGAGGCGGACCTCACTTCCCGGTCGGGAAGGCGGGTCCGCCTTTCGCGTGTTGACATAGGCAACACCCCGTACTCCCCCCGGCCCTCGCCGGGGGTATCCCCAGGAGGCACACCACCATGACCACCTTCGTGGACCGCGTCGAGCTGCACGTCGCCGCGGGTAACGGAGGCCACGGCTGTGCCTCCGTACACCGGGAGAAGTTCAAGCCGCTCGGCGGCCCCGACGGCGGCAACGGCGGCCGCGGCGGCGACGTCGTCCTGACCGTCGACCAGTCCGTGACGACCCTCCTGGACTACCACCACTCCCCGCACCGCAAGGCCACCAACGGCAAGCCCGGCGAAGGCGGCAACCGTGCGGGCAAGGACGGCCAGGACCTGGTCCTGCCCGTGCCCGACGGCACCGTGGTGCTCGACAAGAACGGCAACGTCCTCGCCGACCTCGTCGGCCACGGCACCTCCTACGTCGCCGCACAGGGCGGCCGCGGCGGCCTCGGCAACGCGGCCCTCGCCAGCGCCCGCCGCAAGGCCCCCGGCTTCGCCCTGCTCGGCGTGCCCGGCGACCTCCAGGACGTCGTCCTGGAGCTGAAGACCGTCGCCGACGTCGCCCTGGTCGGCTACCCGAGCGCAGGCAAGTCCTCGCTGATCTCCGTGCTGTCGGCCGCCAAGCCGAAGATCGCCGACTACCCGTTCACCACCCTGGTCCCCAACCTCGGTGTGGTCACCGCCGGTTCCACCGTCTACACCATCGCCGACGTCCCCGGACTCATCCCCGGCGCCAGCCAGGGCCGCGGCCTCGGCCTGGAGTTCCTGCGCCACGTCGAGCGGTGCAGCGTCCTCGTGCACGTCCTGGACACCGCCACCCTGGAGTCCGAGCGCGACCCGCTCTCCGACCTCGACGTCATCGAGGAAGAGCTCAAGCAGTACGGCGGCCTCGACGACCGCCCCCGGATCGTCGTCCTCAACAAGACCGACATCCCCGACGGCAAGGACCTCGCCGACATGGTCCGCCCCGACCTCGAGGCCCGCGGCTACCGCGTCTTCGAGGTGTCGGCGGTCGCCCACCTCGGCCTGCGCGAACTGACCTTCGCGCTCGCCGACCTGGTCGCCCAGGCCCGCGCCGCCAAGCCGAAGGAAGAGGCGACCCGGATCGTCATCCGGCCCAAGGCCGTCGACGACGCCGGTTTCACCGTCACCCAGGAGGAGGACGGCCTCTTCCGGGTGCGCGGCGAGAAGCCCGAACGCTGGATCCGGCAGACCGACTTCACCAACGACGAAGCCGTCGGCTACCTCGCCGACCGCCTCAACCGCCTCGGTGTGGAGCAGGAGTTGATGAAGGCGGGCGCCCGCTCCGGCGACGGCGTCGCCATCGGCCCCGAGGAGAACGCCGTCGTCTTCGACTGGGAGCCGTCCGTGATGGCCGGCGCCGAGATGCTCGGCCGCCGCGGCGAGGACCACCGCTTCGAGGAACAGCGTCCCGCCGTGCAGCGCCGCCGCGACCGCCAGGCGGAACGCGACGAGTCACTGCGCGAGTACGGAGACTTTGACCCGTTCGAGGAGTGACGACAGCGGGAGACGAGCGCGGAGCGCCCGGGGCCGACCGGCCCCGGGCGCTCCGCGCGTCACGGCGGCCTTTCGGTCACTCCCGGCGGACGCTCAGCCCGTCACGGCGGGGCGTTCACCCCGTCACGGCGGGCTTGAGGACCTCCTCGCACCACGAGCGGAACGACGTCGGCGTCGTCGACTGCGCCGTGCGCGGCTCGGCGTTGTCCAGCCCCCTGTTCTTCGCCTCGAACATGTCGGCCAGCCCCCGGGCCATCCCCTCGGTCATCCCGAAACCGGTCATGCGCTCCCGGAACGCCTCGCCGGTGATCCGCCGGTAGCCGACCTCGGTGCCGAGCACCTCGGAGACGATCCTGGCCATGTCGTTCGGCGACAGGTCCTCGGGGCCGAGGCAGGCGACCTCCCCGGACCGCGTCCAGGTGCCGTCCAGCAGCAGCCCCACGGCGGTCGAGGCGATGTCCCGGGCGGCCACCAGCGGCGTCCGCAGCTCCGGGTCGGCCATCATCGCGAAACAGCCCTGCTCCCTGATCGACCCGACGTGGTTGAGCAGGTTGTGCATGAACGACGGGCACGCCACCGCCCGGAAGTTCACCCCCGACGCGGCGATCAGCTCGCACATCGCCCGCGACGACGTCACCGCCCCCGCGTGCTCCGCGAGCCGCGTGCCACGGCCCAGCGCCGTGACGGCGACGACGCGCCGGACACCGTGCCGGGCGAACGCCCGCGCCGCGGGACGGGTGAAGTCGACATAGGCGGCGTCGGCGGTCGGCGCGGCCGGGTCGTCGGGCGCCAGCCAGAAGACGGCCTCGGCGTCCGCGCAGGCCCGGTCGATCACGCTCTCCTCCCCGTGCGAACCCTCGACCACCTCGGCCCGCGCCCGGACCCCGGGAGCGAGCCGCGAGGCGTCCCGGGTGACCAGACGCGGCCGCTCGCCGCGATCGAGCAGGCCGTCGACGACCAGACGGCCGATGGTGCTGGTGGGTGCGGTGATGACGTACACGGGCGTGCCCTTCGTGGTCGTGGAACGCGGCGATCCCCACGGGGCCGGTCCGCCGCCCCCGCTCCCGCCGGCGAGGACCACTCTTCGCCGCGCACCGCCCGCACAGCCATGCAAAGATAGGCAGCCAATCCTTGCCGGAACCGTAAAAACGCAGCTCAGAAGGGTCATGTTGATCGATCTCAACCTGCTGCGCGTCCTGGACGCCCTGCTCCAGGACAACAGCGTGACGCTGGCCGCCGAACGGCTCGGCACCTCGCCCGCGGCGGTCAGCCGCACCCTCGCCCGCCTCCGCCGGGCCGTCGGCGACCCGCTCCTTGTGCGCGCGGGCCAGGGCCTGGTCCCCACCCCGCGCGCCCTCGAACTCCGCGACCAGGTGGCCGAGTTGCTGCGCGGCTGCGACGACGTCCTGCGGCCCGGCGCCGGCTTCGACCCCGTCCACCTGCAACGCGCCTTCACCGTGCAGAGCACCGAACTGCTCCTCGTCGGCCTGGCCGGCACCCTCACCGACCACGTCCACGCCGAGGCCCCGCACGTGGACGTCGTCTTCGTGCCCGAGGCGCTGGAGGGCGGGCCCGCGCTGCGACAGGGCCAGGTCGACGTCGAACTGGGCGTCCTGGGCCGCCTGGACCCCGAGATCCGCACCCGCCGGCTCGCCCGCAAGACCCTGGTCGGCGTCGCCCGCGCCGGACACCCGCTCCTGGAGGGACGGATCACCGCCCGCCGGTTCGCCGCCGCCGGACACATCGGCATCTCCCGGCACGGCAGACGCCTCGGCCCCATCGACCGCGCCCTCGACGGACTCGGCCTCCGGCGCCGTATCGCCGTCGTCGTCCCCAGCCACACCAGCGCCATGCTGCTCGCCCGCACCACCGACCTCGTCGCCCTCACCGTCGCCGACTGGCTCGACGACACCATCGACGCACTGGGCCTGCGCACCTTCCCGATACCGCTCGCCCTCGACCCCGTCGAGTTCGGCATGGCCTGGCACCCACGCAACTCGGCCGACCCGGGCCACCGCTGGTTCCGCGACCGGCTGGCGGCGGCGGTCACAGCGGCGGCCGCCACCGAACCGGCGGCGGGCTGACGGGGAGCCGGGGAGCCGGGGAGCCGGGGGCAGGGGGACGTCGGCGCCGTGCGCTCGATCGGCCGGCTCCGGCGGATGACCACACCGGCCGGGTCCAGCGGTGTGGTCCGCCGGGCCGCTCCACCGGTCCGGCCCTCTGGCGGCCGGGCGCCCGTTGTCCGCCTGGTTGTCATGCGCACGAAGCTCCTCGTTCAGGGCGCGGACCGTCGGCCCGTGGGAGCTTCCGAAGGCCAGACCGTCCAAGAGGCCACTGTGGCAAGGGAGTCCGCGCATGACCGGAGCACCGTCGCCCGACCGACGCCGCTTTCTGACCACCGGCGCCGCCGTCCTCACCGCCGCCGCGTCCGCCCAGCTCTGGCTCCCCGCCTCCGCCCAGGCGGCCGAGACCCCGCTGCCCGACGGCGTGTTCGGCCTCGGCGTCGCCTCCGGCGACCCGCTGCCCGACGGCATCGTGCTCTGGACCCGACTCGCCCCCGACCCCCTGAACGGCGGCGGCATGCCCGACACCGTCGTCCCCGTCGCCTGGGAGATCGCCGAGGACGAGCGGTTCCGCAAGCCCGTCCGCCGGGGCACCGCCCACGCCCGGCCCGAGTACGGGCACAGCGTCCACGTGGACGTACGAGGCCTGCGCCCCGGCCGCGCCTACTGGTACCGCTTCCGCGCCGGCGGCCGGATCTCCCCGACCGGCCGCACCCGCACCGCACCCCACCCGCACGCCGGGAGCGGCTCCCTGCGCCTGGCCCTGGCCTCCTGCCAGAACTGGCAGCACGGCTACTTCACCCCGTACGCCGACATGCTCGCCCAGGACCCCGACGTCGTCCTCTTCGTCGGCGACTACATCTACGAGTCCACCCCGTCCTCGGCCGGCCCGCGCCGCCACGAGGGCACCGGAGAGCCGTACACCCTGACGCAGTACCGCAACCGCTACGCCCAGTACCGCAGCGACCCCGACCTCGCCGCGATGCACGCGAACGCGCCCTGGGTGGTCACCTTCGACGACCACGAGGTCGACAACGACTGGGCCGGGCAGGTCCCGCAGGACCCCGACAAGCAGTCCCACGACGCGTTCGTCGCCCGGCTGACCGCCGCCTTCCAGGCCTACTACGAGCACATGCCGGTCCGCGCCACCGCGATCCCCGACGGCCCGCACATCCAGATGTACCGCCGCCTGGAGTTCGGCCGCCTCGCCCGGCTCAACGTGCTCGACACCCGGCAGTTCCGCAGCGACCAGGTCACCAGCCAGGCGGCCGCCGAGGACCCCTCCCTCACCATGCTCGGCGCCGCGCAGAAGCAGTGGCTCCTCGACGGGCTGCACCGCTCACCGGCCCGCTGGAACCTCGTCGCCTCGCAGATCATGATGGCCGAGACCGACATCCTGCCCGGCGAGGGAAAACTCTGGTACTACGACGCCTGGGACGGCTACCAGGTCGAACGCAACGCTCTCCTGGACGAGTTCGCCTCGGTCCGCAACCCCGTCGTGCTCAGCGGCGACCGGCACCTCACGATGATCAGCGACCTGAAGAAGGACTTCGCCGACCCGTCCTCGGACGTCGTCGGCGCCGAGTTCGTCGGCACCTCCATCTCCAGCAACGGCGACCAGGACCAGGCCGCCTTCCACGCCCAGTTCGACCCGCTCAAGCCCGACAACCCGCACTGGAAGGTCATCGACGCCCACCGCGGCTACCACCTCTTCGACATCCGCCGCGACGGCATCGACGCGCGCGTGCGGGTCGTCGACACCGTCGTCCGCCCGCAGGCGACCGCCGGCACCCTCGCGACCCTGCGCGTCGAGGCGGACGAACCGGGCGTCCGAGTGGTCTGAACGGCAGACGCCCGGCACCCCGTGGAGGCCGTCCCCGCCGCCTGCGCCCGCCCCGCGGTGACGGGTGACGCCGCGCCCACCGAGAAGCACTGGACCCTCCTGCTCGAGCAGGTGGAGGCCACCGGATCCCGGACCTCCGTGATCAGTAGCGAGTTCGTCGCCGACGCCGCCGACGACGAGACGGTCGCCCGGATCGTCGAACAGCTCGGTGGCGACCGCGTCCACGGCCTCGTCACTCTGCGCCCGCTCGCCCGGATCGCGTCCTCGCAGTGGCAGCAGTACGTGCGGAACGGGCTGCGCACGGGGTACGAGGAATGGCTGCACCACATGCTGCGCCAAGCCCCCTACGAGAAGCCCACCCTCAGCTTCTGGCGCCGGCACCGGCACCGGCACGACCGTCTCGTCGAACGCTGGGGCCGCGCGGTCGGCTCACCGTCGTCGTGGTCGACGACCGCGACCGCGATGCCCTGATGCGCACCTTCGAAGCACTGCTCGGGCTGCCCGAATACCTCCTGCAGCCCGTCCCGGACACGGCGAACCGCTCCCTGACCCTCGCCGAGACCGAAATGCCGCGCAGGCTCAACGTGGAATTCCGCGGCCATGGGCTGCCCGACGAGCTCTATTCCCGGCTCGTCCGCAACGGCGCCGTCATGCATATGAAGAACACGTGCGGCCCCGCCGCCGACGAAACGAAGATCTCTCCCCCCCCGACCGGGCCGTGGAGGCCGCCGGCCGCATCGGCGCCGAGATGGCGCGGCACATCGACGCCACGGGCGTCCGCGTCATCGGCGACCCGTCCCTGCTCTCCGCCATACCCCGGCAGCCCGGCCCGGCCCCCGCCGAGACCCGCATCGCACCGGAGGTCGCCGCCCAAGCCCTGTACGGCGCACTCGCCGCGGCCGCCGCGGTGCCGGTGCGCCACAGGGCCGAGGCGAAAGCGCGCACGGTGCCCCAGACGTCGTCGAAGGACCTCCTGCGGGTCCTGGGCCACCGATGTCTGAAGAAGCTGTGACGACGAAGAAGCTGCGACGACACTGAAACGGTCCTGTGCCCGGAGGGGCCGGGGCAGGCCGGGACGGTCTCGGGCGCGCCGGGCCGCCCCGCAAAGCACGTCTTAGCCGCGCTAAGGCATCCGCGAGGCACGTCTTAGTGTGACTGAGACGTGCCACACGTCACGCACAGCAATCAGAATGCCTTGTGCAGTTACTCACAGCAAATTCACGGAACGTCCCCGGACGGCCGCGAGGCGATGGCCGTCACCAGGGCAGCCAGGTGAATGAAAGGTTGCGGGCACATATGCGGCGGGCGGCGCTCACCTTGCACACCGGTTACTCGAAGTGGGACCATTTCCGAGTTCCCTGATGCCCCAAGGTAGGTCACCTGTGTCCCAGCACATAGCCAAGCCCCGAACCACCGCAGTGATCCTGGCCGGTGGCACCGGCCAGCGGGTGGGTCTGTCGATCCCCAAGCAGTTGCTGAAGATCGCCGGCAAGGCAGTCATCGAGCACACCCTGACCACCTTCGAGAACACCGACTCGATCGACGACATCATCGTCCTGATGGCCCCGGGCTACGTTCCGGACGTCGAGAAGATCGTCGCCAAGGCCGGGTTCACCAAGGTCAAGAAGATCATCGAGGGCGGCACCACACGGAACGAGACCACCGAGCGCGCCATCGCCGCCCTCGGCGAGGGCCTCGCCGAGGGCGAGGACCTCAACGTCCTCTTCCACGACGCCGTACGCCCCCTGCTGTCGCGCCGCGTCATCGACGACTGCGTCACCGCGCTGGAGCGCTACGAGGCCGTGGACGTCGCCATCCCGTCCGCCGACACCATCATCGTCACGCGCACGCACGGCCAGGACGGCGAGTTCATCACCGAGATCCCGGACCGCTCCCGGCTGCGCCGCGGCCAGACCCCGCAGGCCTTCAAGCTGTCCACGATCAAGCGGGCCTACGAGGTCGCCGCCGGCGACCCCAACTTCCAGGCCACCGACGACTGCTCCGTCGTCCTCAAGTACCTGCCGGACGTCCCGATCCACGTCGTCGCGGGTGACGAGTACAACATGAAGGTCACCCAGCCCGTCGACGTCTTCATCGCCGACAAGCTGTTCCAGCTCGGCTCCACCGCCGCGCCCGAGCAGAAGGACGAGGACGCCTACCGCGAGCTGCTCACCGGCAAGACCGTGGTGATCTTCGGCGGCTCGTACGGCATCGGCAAGGACATCGCCGAACTCGCCGAGTCCTACGGCGCGAACGTCTACGCGCTGGGCCGCTCCACCACCGGCACTCACGTGGAGAACCCGGAGGAGGTCGACGACGCGCTCTCCAAGGCGTACGCCGAGACCGGCCGGATCGACCACGTCGTCAACACGGCGGGCGTGCTGCGCATCGGCAAGCTCGCCGAGACCGACAACGCCACCATCGAAGAGGCGATGAAGGTCAACTACCTGGCCCCGGTGCAGATCGCCCGCTCCAGCTACAAGTACCTCGCCGAGACCAAGGGCCAGCTGCTGCTCTACACCTCCAGCAGCTACACCCGCGGCCGCGCCGAGTACAGCCTGTACTCCTCGACCAAGGCCGCCATGGTGAACCTCACCCAGGCCCTGTCCGACGAGTGGGCCGGCGACGACATCCGCGTCAACTGCGTCAACCCCGAGCGCACCGCCACGCCGATGCGCACCAAGGCGTTCGGCCAGGAGCCGTCGGGCACGCTGCTCTCCTCCGAGGCCGTCGCCCGCACCTCCCTCGACGTGCTGCTGTCGGAACTCACCGGCCATGTCATCGACGTCCGCCAGCAGGACCCGACGGCCGCCGCCGGGCAGGCCTCCGGATTCGAGCAGGCGCTGGCCAGTGTCCTGGACCGACAGGACGGCGTGGCATAATCGGCGTCCCTTAGTCAGCTGTAATTCAGGCCTCTGTGGCTGCGCGTTCGCGGAGCATTCACAGGGGCCTGAACCGTAGGAATCCCCGATCGACAACCTCGCCGATCGTCCGCAAGGTCAAATTCCGGCCTTTTTGTCAGCAAAAGGTTCTCCGTGATATCCACCGCAATTCGCGTCGCCCGGGTGGGCAGCGCGGCCGAGCTGGCCGCGGCGGCACTCATGATGCTGGGCTTCCCCGTCCTCATGGTCGCCGCGCTCGTCCCGAGCGTGTACGCCTTCGCGGCCGCGGCCGCCGTCACGTACCTGGCGGACCACTACCTCCACCGCAAGGGCAGCTATCTCGTCAACCGCCTGAGCAAGGTCAGGGCCGGTCTGTCGATCCGCTTCCTGATCCGGCAGCTGCTGCTGATCCTGCTGCTGGCCCGGATGGACCTCTCGAACCACCTGATCTTCTACGGCGCGATCGCCTGCTTCATCGCCTCCTACGGCCTCCAGGCACCGCACGGCGCGCTCGTCCAGCTCATCCGCAACCGCCGCCGGATGCCGGTCGCCACCCGCAACGTCGACCTCAAGTCCCGCATCCGCATCCCGGACGCCCCGCCGCGGGGCCTGCTGGACCGCTCCGCCGAGAAGATGCTCCACCTCGACCTCGTGGCCGTCGTCGGCCTGCTGATCTCGGCGATGACCGACAACGCGATCGCCGGATTCGCCGGCATCGGGGTCACCCTCGCGCTGGGCTGCCTGTACGTCCTCGTGCTGATGCCGTACGTGCGCGGCCGCAAGACCCCGCCGGACGCCGACACCGTGCTGGCCGCCGTCGACGACTGGCTGGGTCAGTACAAGCCCGAGACCGTCCTGTACTTCTCCGGCTCCAAGGACTCCGCGTACCAGGTCAACATGTGGCTGGAGACCATGGAACAGCTGGACTCCCGTCCGCTGGTCCTGCTCCGCGAGCGCGTCATCCTGCAGAACCTGGCGCCCACCACCGTCCCCGTCATCTGCGTGCCCGGCGGCGTGCACCTGATGAACCTGGACCTCGCCACGGTCCGCGTCGCCCTCTACGCGGCCAACGTCGGCAAGAACATCCACCTGCTGCGCGTCCCCACCATGAAGCACGTCTTCATCGGCCACGGCGACAGCGACAAGCTGGCCAGCGTCAACCCGTTCAGCAAGGTCTACGACGAGGTGTGGACCGCCGGCCGCGCGGGCCGCGACCGCTACGCCATCGCCGACGTCGGCGTCCGCGACGCCGACATCGTCGAGGTCGGCCGCCCGCAGCTGGCCCCCATCCAGGGCCGGCCGGCCGCCCCCGCCGAGGGACGCTGCCCCACCGTCCTGTACGCGCCCACCTGGGAGGGCTGGGACGGCAACCCCGGCAACACCTCCCTCGTGCTGGCCGGCGAGAACATCGTGAAGAAGCTGATCAAGGCCGACCCGCCGGTCCGCGTTCTCTACAAGCCGCACCCCTTCACCGGCACCGTCAGCGCCCAGGCAGGCGCCGCCCACCGGCGCGTCACCGCCCTCCTGGAGAAGGCCGCCGCCCAGCGCGCCACCGACGCACGCTTCACCACCGACGCGACCGCCCTGGCCGCCGCGCAGGCCGACCTGACACGGATCGAGGCCCGCCTGGCCGAGCTGGCCGGCACCGGCGGCGAGAAGCGCGACGAGGCCGAGGCCAGCCGTGACGACGTCGTCGACCTCAAGAAGCATGAGGAGATCGCCCGGCTGCGCGCCGAGTGGAACGACGCCCACTGGCGTTCCTTCCCCGACCACCAGCACCGGGTCGTCACCGGCGCCGAACCGCGCCTGTACGACTGCTTCAACGTCTCCGACGCGATGGTCTCCGACATCTCCAGCGTCGTCTCCGACTTCATCGCGAGCGGCAAGCCGTACGCCGTCACCGACTCCGCCGACGTCGGCGTGGAGGAGTTCAAGCGGGCGAACACCGCCGTGCGCGCGGCCGTGATCCTCACCAACAGCGCCAAGGAACTTGACGCGCTGCTGGACGCCGTACGCGATCCCTCGGCCGATCCGCTGGCCCTGGAGCGCGACGAACTCAAGCAGTACCTGCTGGGACCGGACGAGCCGACCTCCATCGAGCAGTTCAACGCCGCCCTCGCCGCGCTCGCCCGCAAGGCCGAGGCCCGCAACCTGGGCCAGGAGGCCCGGATCGCGGCAGGCGACCCGGAGGCGGCCGAACTCGCCGAGGTACTGCCCGGCGACCCGGTGAAGGCCGCGGGCGAAGCCGAGAGCAACCCCACCGGCTGACGACCGCTCGCCACCGACGCCGAGGGGGCGCGGTCCCGGAATCTTTCCGGGACCGCGCCCCCTCGGCGTCGTTTCTTACCGATGCTTCGTCGTCTTCGATGAGCAGCTCTTACCGGCCGTCCGTACTCTCGGAAGCAACCCGCTGTACACCGCACGGCAGGCTTCCTGTCACGTGACGTGTGCCACTGCAAGTGCGCCCCGAGGCAACCGGTTGCCTCCGCCGGTCATCTACACCATTGCGATCCAGATGACGCAGGGGGAACGCACCATTGACTAGGGGGAAACGTGACCGTCGTTGCGCAGCCTGATGTGACCGTGATCATCGGGGCGTACGAAGCGATGCCGTATCTCGTCGAATGCCTGGCCTCCGTGGAAGGCCAGACCCTCGACCCGGCACGCATGGAGGTCATCGCGGTCGACGACGGGTCGACCGACGGCACGGGGGAGTACCTGCAGGAGTTCGCGGCCCGCGCCGCCATGCCGGTGACGGTCATCCGCCAGGAGAACTCCGGCGGCCCCAGCGGCCCCCGCAACGTCGGCCTCGGCAAGGCCGCAGGCCGCTACGTGTTCTTCCTGGACGCCGACGACCGGCTCGGCCCCGAGGCCCTGGAGCGCATGGTCGCCATGGCCGACAAGAACAACACGGACGTCGTCCTCGGCAAGGTCGAAGGAATCAACCGCAAACCCCCGCAGTCCATGTGGGGCAAAACGCTCGACCGGACCGACGTCTTCTCGTCCAACATCAAGTTCACGCTCAGCGCGCAGAAACTGTTCCGCCGCGCACTCCTCGAACAGCACGGCATGCGTTTCGACGAGTCCCTGTGGACCGGCGAGGACGCGCTGTTCACCATGGAGGCCTACCTGCGCGCCGACGGCGTCTCCGTGGTCGCCGACTACCCCTGCTACTACCTCGTCGGCCGCGAGGACGGCAAACACGTCACCAAGGGCGGCAGCTACATCCTCCGCTTCGACTCGGCACGCGCCCTCATGAACCTGATCGCGGACATGGTGCCGGCCGGCCCGCGGCGCGACACCCTCATGGTCCGGCCGTTCCTGGTCACCCTGCTCCCGCAGTTCGGCCCGAGGTTCCTCAAGGACGGCGACGACGTACGGGCGAAGAAGATGGAGCTGGCCAAGCCCCTGATGGACGCCCACTGGAATCCGGAGATCGCCCGCCGGCTCAGGGTCCACGAACGGCTCAGACTCCACCTGGTCGCCGTCCGCCGCCCCGACCTCCTCCTGGACGTCGTCGAGTTCGTCCGCGCCAAGAAGCAGGCCGGGGCCCTCCTGGAGAAGCGCGGAACCCGCGTCTACTTCACCTACCCGCACTTCCGCGACCAGAAGGCGGGCGTCCCCGACTGGATCTACCTCGCCGAACCCCGCGAGGCCCGCGCCGTCGCGGGCTACCGCGAGGACGCCGCCAACACCTTCCTGCGGCGCGCCGTGCGCAGGCTCCGCAGGTCGCTGCCGAACCGGCAGGTCAAAGCCGCGGCGGCCTGACCGCGCGCCCGGCGCCCGCCGGGACGACTACTGACCCGTCCCCAGCGCCCGCCGGATCGGCCTGCCCACGGCCCGCCGCGCCCGCCGGTACACCGAGGCGGCCTGCGGCGCCTGCGCGGCGACCGCCTTGGCGCGCGTGCCCGCGCGTGCCAGTTCCTTCTGCAGCCTGGCGTTGTCCGCCGACAGCGCGTCGATGCGGCTGTGCAGCCAGCCGAACCGCGCGGTGAGCGAGGCGACGTCCGCGTCGTTCCACGGGCGGACCCCCTCCGGGAACGTCAGCGCGCGCATCCGCTCGTCGAAGGCCGCACCGCCGTCGCCGTGCGTGAACGTGTTCTGCAGGCCGTTGCGGTCGAGGAACCCGGTGAACCGTTCGAAGCGCTCCCGGTGACCGCCGACCAGACCGCCGAAGTCGGCCTCCGCGTACAGCTTCGCCGGATCCGACGAGTCGAGGTCCTTCACCGCCCGGTCCAGCCGCTGGTGCGGGATCTCGAAATAACGGCACAGCTCCAGCGTCCGCGAGTCACCGCACAGCACGGTCGCCGGCGTGCCCGCGAGCAGCGCGGCGATGTTGCCGTGGATGCGCGAACCGAAGGAGAAGTCGAAGGACCGCAGATCGTCGATCCAGGTGATGGGATCGACGTAGACCCGCACCTTGTCCTCGCGGAACATCGGGTGGTCCGGATGGGTCGGCATCGCTGTCACCGCGGCGTTCGGGTCCGACAGGTCCCGCCAGTGCAACTGCCGCGCGTCGCTGAGGTTCTGGCCGACGAACCGCAGATGCGGGTAGCGCTCGTGGGTGCGCGTGATGATCCGGTCCAGACCCTGCGCGCGTACCGCACTGTGCGAGCCGTTGATCGCGATCCGCGAGTCCGGCGTCAACTCCAGCGTCTTCTTGTCCACCTGCAGCCGGTCGCCGTACATGAACAGCGAAGGACAGCCGATCGTCTCGACGTCCTTGAAACCCATGTCCCTCAGGTACTGCTCGGTGAACTCGCCCCGCACGCCGATCGACGCGCTGTGCTCCAGCACCGCCGCGCAGAACTCCCGCACGGTCGGCTCGATCCGCTTGAGCCGGTCCGCGTTGTAGCCGACCCCGGTCTGCGCGCCCACGCCGAGCACGACCACCGGGATCTTCAACCGCGAGATCAGCCGGGTCATCCGCTTCAGCGAGCTCTCGAAGGACGGGCGGAAGGCGTTCGCGAGCGGTATGACGAAGGCGTCGTACTCCTCGTTGATGCGACCGGCGGCGGAGACGTCGGAGGGCATGCCGTTCGAGACGACCTCGGTGCCCGGGGTCTCCAGGATCTTGTGCGCGGCATCGCTGAAGATCAGGTTGCCCGAGTTGGTGGCGATGACGTCCCGGTGCAGGGCCTCTTCGACGCCGACGACGTCGTAGGGGCTCTTGCCCGATCTGAGGAGAATGCGCTTCACGCTGCGATCTTTAGATGACACAGACTTCAAATTAACTTTAAGTTCGTTTCGATTTCTATGGACAGTTCACACAACCTTTTTGCCGTGTTCGGAACGTCACCGGTCAACTACAGGACGGCGGGCCGCCGCCGTGTCCGGAGGCTGGACGGCCGGCCGGACGAGCGGTCCCGTTCGCGTAGATTGCTGCCACGCGCGAGGAAGTGGGGACAGGACGTGGCAAGCGCACGGCAGGCCGTCAGCGAGGCCCGCAGGATCGTCGTCAAAGTGGGCTCCTCCTCGCTGACCACCGCCTCAGGCGGCCTGGACGCCGACCGGGTCGACGCGCTCGTCGACGTCCTCGCCAAGAGCCGCGGCGGCGACAAGGAGGTCGTCCTCGTCTCCTCGGGAGCGATCGCCGCCGGCCTCGCCCCCCTCGGCCTGCGCCGCCGCCCCCGGGACCTCGCCCGCCAGCAGGCCGCCGCCAGCGTCGGCCAGGGCCTGCTCGTCGCCCGCTACACCGCCTCCTTCGCCCGCTACGGCGTCCGGGTCGGCCAGGTCCTGCTCACCTCCGACGACATGAGCCGCCGCGCCCACCACCGCAACGCCTCCCGCACCCTCGACAAACTCCTCGCGATGGGCGCCCTGCCGGTCGTCAACGAGAACGACACCGTCGCCACCGACGAGATCCGCTTCGGCGACAACGACCGCCTCGCGGCCCTGGTCGCCCACCTCGTCCACGCCGACCTGCTCGTCCTGCTCTCCGACATCGACGGCGTCTACGACGGCGACCCGAGCAGGCCCGGCACCGCGCGGATAGCTCAGGTGAAGGGCCCCCAGGACCTCGCCGGCGTCGAGATCGGCAGCGCCGGGAAGGCCGGCGTGGGCACCGGCGGCATGGTCACCAAGGTGGAGGCCGCCCGGATCGCCGCCGCCGCGGGCGTCCCCGTCGTCCTCACCAGCGCCGTGCACGCCGCCGACGCGCTCTCCGGCGGCGACACCGGCACCTATTTCCACCCCACCGGCAAACGGTCCGCAGACCGCCTCCTGTGGCTTCAGCACGCCTCCACCCCGCAGGGCTCGCTCACCCTCGACGACGGCGCCGTCGCCGCCGTCGTCGACGGCCGGAAATCCCTGCTGCCCGCCGGGATCGCCGCCGTGGACGGCGAGTTCTCCGCGGGCGACCCCGTCGAACTGCGCGACGCCCGGGGCCGCGCGGTGGCCCGCGGGCTGGTCAGCTTCGACGCCAAGGAGATCCCCCAGCTGATCGGACGCTCGACCAGGGAACTGGCGCGCGAGCTGGGCCCCGCCTATGAACGCGAGGTCGTACACAGGGACGACCTGGTGATCCTCCACCCGTAAAAACGGGGCGTAACGACGGCCCCCGGTGGGGGACGTTCCGTAAAACCGCCACACGAAGCCTGGCGGCCTGCTCAACTTTGTCTCAGGACCACGTTCCGCACGAGCACAGCTGAAGGAGGCCGTCGTGAGACGAGTGCGCCCTGGGGCTGCGGCGTCCCGCGGTGCTCTGACGAGCGTCGCGGCCGGGGGCACCTACGAGGAGCCCAAGGACCTGCCGCGCCTGTGGCACGTCACCCTCAGTGTCTGCGGTGCCGAGGTCCCCCTTCCGGAACTGCGCCGCGGACTCGAACAACTGGCCCACGACCACCCGTTCCTGCTCACCAGCCGCTACGCGTGCGACCACGCGGAGATCCGCTACTGGGAAGAGGCCCGCGACCTCCACGACGCCGCCGCCGTCGCGCTGCGCCTGTGGGGCGAGCACCGCCAGACCTCCGGACTCCCGGCCTGGGAGATCGTCGGCCTCGAAGTCATCGACCGCACCACCTACCACCAGCGGATCGCCGAGGGCTACGGTCCGCCGCCCGCGACACCGGTCGGTGTCCACCCGTTCTGAACGTGCCCGTTATCCACCCTTTTCGGGCTCGTCTCGCGGTATGGAACGAACCGTGAACGCGACACCCGCGCGCACTACCCTTCCTCCATGACCACGCTCTCGCCGTACGACGCCATGTCCCCGGTCACCCAGGCCGCCTACCGTGCCAAGGCCGCCGCCGCCGACCTCGCGCCGCTGCCGCGTGCCGCGAAGGACGACGCGCTGCTCGCCGTCGCGGACGCCCTGGAGGTCCGGACGGGCGAGATCGTCGAGGCCAACGCCAAGGACATCGCCAAGGCCCGCGAGAACGG
Organism: Streptomyces sp. NPDC101237; assembly: GCF_044767465.1. Lineage (NCBI taxonomy): Bacteria > Bacillati > Actinomycetota > Actinomycetes > Kitasatosporales > Streptomycetaceae > Streptomyces > Streptomyces sp. NPDC101237. The sequence goes on from NZ_JBIWNY010000017.1 coordinate 186,085, forward strand.
CACCAGCGAGGCGATCGTCGACCGTCTCACCCTCACCCCGGAGCGGGTCCGCGCCATCGCCTCCGACGTCCGGGACGTCGCGAAGCTGCCCGACCCGGTCGGCGAGGTGGTCCGCGGCTCCACCTTGCCCAACGGCATCGACCTGCGCCAGGTCCGCGTCCCGCTCGGCGTCGTCGGCATCATCTACGAGGCCCGCCCGAACGTCACCGTCGACGCGGCCGCCCTGTGCCTGAAGTCCGGCAACGCCGTCCTGCTGCGCGGCTCGGCCTCCGCCTACGAGTCCAACACCGCCCTGGTCCGTGTCCTGCGCGACGCCGTCGGCGGCGCCGGGCTGCCCGCCGACGCCGTCCAGCTGGTGCCGGGCGAGGGCCGGGAGTCCGTGCACGAGCTGATGCGCGCCCGCGGCCTCGTCGACGTCCTCATCCCGCGCGGCGGCGCCTCCCTCATCCGGACCGTCGTCATGGAGTCCAAGGTCCCCGTCATCGAGACCGGCACCGGCAACTGCCACGTCTACGTCGACGCCCACGCCGACATCGACATGGCGATCGACATCCTGATCAACTCCAAGGCGCAGCGGGTCAGCGTCTGCAACGCCGCCGAGACCCTCCTCGTCCATCAGGACATCGCCCCGGAGTTCCTGCCGCGCGCCCTGGACGCCCTCGCCGCCGTCGGCGTCACCGTGCACGCCGACGAACGCGTCCTCGCCTACGCCGAGGACTCCAAGGCGACCGTGGTCGAGGCCGTCCCGGAGGACTGGGAGACCGAGTACCTGTCGTACGACATCGCCGCCGCCGTCGTCGACTCCCTGGACCGGGCCGTCGAACACATCCGGCTGTGGACCTCCGGGCACACCGAGGCGATCGTCACCACCTCCCAGCAGGCCGCCCGCCGTTTCACCCAGCTGGTCGACTCCACCACCGTCGCCGTGAACGCCTCCACCCGTTTCACCGACGGCGGCCAGTTCGGCTTCGGCGCCGAGATCGGCATCTCCACGCAGAAACTGCACGCCCGCGGCCCCATGGGCCTGCCGGAACTGACCAGCACCAAGTACATCGTCACCGGCGACGGCCACGTCCGCCGCTGACGGAGACCGGCGGCATCACCCGAACGGCCCAACCGCGCACGCCCCACGGCGCGCGGGCGCGCGGCACGGCGTACGAAGGCCGCGCACGGTCGTGAGAGGCGTCTCACCGGCCTACGAATTTCCATACCGTCTGCCCAAATTGACCCCCCAGGTCTACTCTGGATCCGTGCCGGAGGACGTGGGGGGCACGCCGTTCTCTGACGGCTGGGAGCCCGACGACGACCATGACCGCGGGATGTCGGACGAGGAGTTCGACGCCGTGGTCTTCGACGAGGCCTTCGTCAAGGCGGCCGTGATCCACGAGCCGACCGCGGTCGAACGCCTCCTGGCCGCCGCGCAGGCCAGAGCCGAAGCCTCCGAGGCCGAGGCCCGCCGCGCCGTCGCCGGAGGCGAGCACTTCGAGAACCGCTTCACCCGGGACGGCACCGACCTCGGCGGCCTCGACGACCCTGACGACGCCGACGTGCTCGAGGACGGCTACGGCGCCCGGAGCGCCTACGGCAGGAACGTGCGCTGGCACCGCCCCGTGGCCTGGGTGCTCGCGGTCGTCATGGGCATCGGCATGGTCGCGCTGGCCTTCGCGGCGGTCTACCGGGGCTCGTCCTCGGGCGGCAGCCGCGACCAGGTGCCCCGGCCTCCCTCCACCGGCCTGGAGCAGGGCACCGCGGCGGCACCCTCGGCGTCCGCCGAGTACTCCCAGCCCGCCCAGCCGGCGGTCTCCGCGGTCCCGCGCACCCCCTGAGCGGCGATTGCCCGTTGTGGTGAGAACCTGTCAGAAGTTGTCGTGTAGCTGGGCGTTTACCTGAGGCTTCCGAGACCTACTCTGAGAGTATGGGCGGGCCTGTGGACCCACCCGAGGGGACACCCGAGGGCGGCCCCGTGGGTGGTGAGGACGAGTACCGATCCGTCGTCTTCGACGAATCGTTCATCCGCGCTGCCCGCCTCCAGGAGTCCTCCGCGCGCGAACGCATGTCCGACCACGCGCCCGCCGTGCGCCGCCGCCCGCCCCTGCGCCGGGGCCTCACCCGACAGGCCCTGATCCTCGTCCTGCTGATACTCGTCGCCTTCGGCACCGCGATCTACATGGGCGTCCGCCACCCGTACGGCACCCAGGAGGCGCGGCAGCCCGTCGAACCGCTGCGGATGACCGTCGTCCCGCTCGCCCCGCAGGGCGCGGTTCCCGGCGCCGCCGACGCGGAGACCCTGTTCGCGCACAGCCCCGCCGCCCAGTACGAGGTCGGCGCCGAGGGCATACCGCTGCCCGCCGTCCGCAGCACCGCGCACTTCTCCGACAGCCAGGTCGTCACCGCGCTGACCACGGCCAAGGACTACATCGTCCGCTCGGCGCTCTACCCGGAGGTCCTCGACGGCAGCGAGGTGCGGCCCGCCCGGGCACTGCTGGACCCGGGGCAGCTCGACCAGTTCGACCAGAGCCTCGACCACCCCGCGTCGGACGGCAGGCACGCGCCCACCGGATGGCTGATCCGCTTCGACCCCACCCGCGCCGAACTCGCCGACCCGAGGATCCGCGTGCAGGGCAGCATGCAGGCCGCCGAGACCGACTCGGCCACCCTCCAGGTCACCGCCGACCACACGCTCGTCTACGCGCTGCGGCCCACCGGCGCACCGGCCGGCTCTCAGGTGTCCCTGTTCACCGTCCGCCGCGAGCTGACCTTCCGGTTCGACCGGGACGACCTGCGGCTGCGCCAGGCCCAGCTGGTCGTCTCCTACGTCCAGGCGGGCCCGCTGTCCTGCGCCGAGGACTCCGCCGACCGCCTGCGGCCGCTGCTGGCCGGCGAGAAGCCCGAGGCGGGCGGCCCGGCCGGCACGGACCCGTACGCCACCGACAGCGCCGCCGCCCTGTGCGGGACGCTGTCGGCCGCGGCCGAGCCCAAGCTCTGACGAACCCAAGCTCTGACCGGCGCTCGCCGACCCCCTGTGCCGCCCCGTCCCGCCTACTCGCCGTCGTGCGGCGGGGCGTCCCGTGCCGGGCCGTCCTGCCACGGGTCGTCCTTCGGGGGCGCGTCCGTCGCGGAAGCACCGCCGGACGACGGGCTCGTGAACCCCTCGAAGCCGCGCTTGACCCGGCCGCCCAGACCGCCGGCCCCGCCCGCAATGTCCGAGACCAGCTTCATCAGCGGGTCCTTCGAACTCTTCACGTCGCTCGCGTAGCTGGCCGCCGACTCCTTGAACGAGTCGCCGACCGAGGTGTCCTTGTCCTCGTCGCGCCGCGGATAGTGACCGTCCATGATCCGCTGGTGGTCCCGGGACGCGGCCCACTTCTTCAGCTCGGCCGCACGGACCGTCGTGAACGGGTGCGAGCGCGGCAGCACGTTCAGGATCTTCAGCACCGAGTCGCGCAGGTCGCCGCCGGCCTCGTACTCCTCGGCCTGCTGGAGGAACGCGTCCACGTTCATCTCGTGCAGATGATTGCCGCCCGCGATCTTCATCAGCCCGCGCATGGACGCCTGCAGATCCTGCCCCACCAGCAGCCCGGCCCGGTCGGCGGACAGCTCCGACTTGCGGAACCACTCGCGCAGCGCCGTCACGATCGCCATGACCGCGAGATTGCCCAGCGGGATCCAGGCGACGCGCAGCGCCAGGTTCGTCAGGAACAGCAGCACCGTGCGGTACACCGAATGGCCGGACAGGGCGTGGCCCACCTCGTGGCCGACGACCGCCCGCATCTCCTCCTCGTCGAGCAGCTCGACGAGCCCGGTGGTGACGACGATGATCGGCTCGTCCAGGCCGATGCACATGGCGTTCGGCTGCGGATCCTGGTTGACGTACATCGGCGGGACCTTCTCCAGGTCCAGGATGTAACAGGCGTCCCGCAACATGTCGTTCAGGTGCGTGAACTGCTGGTCCGACACGCGGACCGAGTCCGACAGGAACAGCAGCCTCAGACTCCGCTCCGGAAGCAGTCCGCTGAGCGCCTTGAAGACCGTGTCGAAGCCGCTCAGCCTGCGCAGCGCCACCAGGGCCGAACGGTCCGCCGGATGCTCGTACGCGCGCGAGGAGATCCCCGGGAACCGCCTGCGCTGCCTGCTCGGCACCCGCCCGTGCCCGTTGTGCTCGTGGCCGTCGTCGGACATGTCATCCCCCATGTGCGTGAGTGTGCCCACCGTGCCCCCGAAGCAGGGACCAGCCTAGGCGGCGCTACCGTGGTCGGGCAGTACTGCCGAAGGAGTGCCTCATGGAGCACAACCCCAGAGCCGCCTGGCTCACCCAGGCCGCGAGCGCCGCCCACCAACAGGGCTCGGGCGACCTGCTCCGGGTCGTCCTGATCGTCATGTTCCTGGGCTGCGCGCTGACCGGCTGGTTCCTGCTGCGCGGGTACAGACAGAAGGACGACTGAGCCACGAGGATCGTTCCCGGCCCGGCCGAACCGCCGTGGCCCGGGGGCCGGGCGGGACGGCCGGGGAGTCGGCCCAACGGAGGAGTCGGCGTGATCGTCGCCGGGCCGCCCGCATACGATGTGCCGACGTCTTTATCCCGTCCACACGCGATAGGTCCTGCCGCAGATGATGAATCTTCACAGCGCCGCTGCCCAGTTGGTCACCCTCGCCGCCGGGGGCGAGGAGCGCGGCGGCAACCACGACAGCCTCAACCCGCTCGTCACCGGCGGCGGCGCGCTGATCGTGCTGCTGCTCCTGCTGTGGATCACCACCCGTTTCAACCGCGACCGCTGAGCCGGCGGCCGAGCCCGGCACCCGTTCTCGGGGCAGGGCCCACGGGCCGGGCCGGTAGGGTCTGCACGCATGGGAGAGCAGGACATGCCTACCGGTCCGGCGCATGACGCGGCCGTCGCCGCCGACGACACGGTGACGACCCCGCGCTACACAGCCGCGGGCCCCGCGCACACCGGCAAACGCCGCCTCGGCGTCATGGGCGGAACGTTCGACCCGATCCACCACGGACACCTCGTGGCGGCCAGCGAGGTCGCCGCCCAGTTCCACCTCGACGAGGTGGTGTTCGTGCCCACCGGACAGCCGTGGCAGAAGACCCACCGCAAGGTCTCACCGGCCGAGGACCGCTACCTGATGACGGTGATCGCGACCGCGGAGAACCCGCAGTTCTCCGTCAGCCGCATCGACATCGACCGCGGCGGCCCCACCTACACCGTCGACACACTGCGCGACCTGCGCGCCCTCAACCCCGACGCCGACCTCTTCTTCATCACCGGCGCCGACGCCCTCGGCCAGATCCTCACCTGGCGCGACTCGGAGGAACTCTTCTCCCTCGCCCACTTCATCGGCTGCACCCGGCCCGGCCACCAGCTGACCGACCGCGGTCTCCCCGAGGGCGGCGTCTCGCTGGTGGAGGTTCCCGCGCTGGCCATCTCCTCCACGGACTGCCGTGCGAGAGTCGCCAAGAGCGACCCCATCTGGTACATGGTGCCCGACGGAGTCGTGCGCTACATCGACAAGCGCGAGCTGTACCGCGGCGAGTGACGCGAGTGAGCCGAGAGGGGCACCGGTGAACGACCGATACGACGCGGGCTACGGCAGCGACCAGTACGAACTCGTCGGCTACGACGAGTACGGGCAACCGGTGTACCGCCAGATCCCCGCACAACAGCAACAACAGCAGCAACAGCAGACGTACGACCCGTACGCCGGACAGGGCTACGGGTACGACCCGTACCACGACGCAGGCCGCCAGGGCGCGCCCGCGTACGACACCGGACGGCAGGTCCCGCAGGCGTACGACACCGGGCAGCAGGCCCCCGTGCACCCCGCGCACGACACCGGGCAGCAGCCGGTCACGCCCGCCTACGACCCGTACGGCACCGGCGCCCACCCCGTCCACGACCCCTACGGGCAGACCGCCGGCAGCGGACGGCAGCCTCGGGTGGCCGAGCAGACCGCGCACATCCCGCAGCAGGCCGGACCCGTCCACGAACCCGCCGGTCCCCGCCAGGCCCCCGGCGAGGACGGGGACTACGACACCGGACAGTTCGCGTTCGTCGAAGCCCCCGACGGTGACTCCGAGGACGTCATCGACTGGCTGAACTTCACCGAGAACCGCACCGAACGCCGCGAAGAGGCAAAACGCCGCGCCCGCAGCCGTATGACCGCACTGGTCGTCGTCCTCGCCCTGGCCGTCGCCGGCGGCGCCGGCTATCTCTGGTACGCCGGAAAACTTCCCGGGCTGTCCTCCTCTGCGGCCAAGGGCGGCGCGGCGACGTCCGCGGCCGCCCAGAAACGCGACGTCGTCGTCGTCCACCTGCACAACACGAGCGGCACCGGCACCTCGACCGTGCTGCTCGTCGACAACACCACCACCAAACAGGGCACCACCGTCCTGCTGCCCAACTCGCTCGCCATGACCGACGACGACGGCAGCACCACGACCCTCGCCAAATCCGTCACCGACGACGGCTCCTCCGGGACCCGCGACCAGCTCGACACCGTCCTCGGCACCAACATCGAGGGCACCTGGCGCCTGGACACCCCCTATCTGCAGAACCTCGTCGAACTCGTCGGCAACATCGACATCGACACCAACACCGACGTCCCCGACCCGGACGCCAAGAAAAAGGGCCAGGCACCCCTCGTCCACCAGGGCAAGGACCAGACCCTCAGCGGCAAGGCCGCCGTCGCCTACGCCACCTACCGCGCCCCGGGCGAGGCCCAGAACGCCCAGCTGGAGCGGTTCGGGCAGGTCATGCAGGGCGTGCTGCGCAAGATGTCGTCCGACTCCTCGGCCGCCACGGTCACCGTGCAGACCCTCGCGCAGATCCTCGACCCCTCGCTCACCGACAAGGATCTCGGCACCTTCCTCGCCAAACTCGCCGACCTCGCCAAGGGCGGCGACTACAAGACCGCCCTGCTGCCCGTGCAGAGCGACGGCACCCTCAGCGCCCAGACCAGCTCCAGCGTCGTCAAGGACATCCTCGGCGGCACCGCGAAGAGCCCCTCGGCGGACTCCGCGGTCCGCGTCTCCGTCCAGAACGCCACCGGCGTCAAGGACAACACCGACAAGGCGCGCGTGGTCCTCGTCAACGGCGGCTACACCTTCCTGGAAGGCGGAACCGCCTCCGGTTCCCAGGCCGCCTCCAAGGTGCTGTACTCCGACGCCGCCGACAAGGAGAACGCCACCGAGGTCGCCAAGACCCTCGGCCTCGACGCGGGCGCCGTGACCAAGGGCACCGTCGGCTCGGGCGCCGACGTCTCGGTCGTCCTCGGCCAGGACTACAAGCCGTCCTCCGCCTGAAGCCGGCCGCCGCACCCCACGTGACGCGACCATCACGTGGGGTGCGCCCGGCGGTCCGTGAGACCCTTGAGGTCAAACGACCGCCGACGGAAAGCCATGTAGTGACCGCCACCGACCGTTCCCTCGAGCTCATCACCGCCGCCGCGCAGGCGGCCGCCGACAAGCTCGCCCACGACGTCATCGCCTACGACGTCAGCGACGTCCTGTCGATCACGGACGCCTTCCTACTGGCCTCCGCACCCAACGACCGCCAGGTCAAGTCGATCGTCGACGAGATCGAGGAACGCCTCCAGAAGGAACTCGGCGCCAAGCCGGTGCGCCGCGAGGGCGACCGCGAAGCCCGCTGGATCCTCCTCGACTACGTCGACATCGTCGTCCACGTCCAGCACAGCGAGGAGCGCGTCTTCTACGCTCTGGAGCGGCTGTGGAAGGACTGCCCCGAGATCGAGCTGCCCGCCGATGCCAAGGCCACCCGCGGCAAGGCCGCCGAGCACGCCGACCTGCAGGCCGCCGAAACCGACGGTGAGCCCGGCGGGGAGTGGTGATGAGCCCCACGGGCGAGGTGACCGACCGCACGGGCCGCGGGCGCCGCATCATCCTGTGGCGGCACGGCCAGACCTCCTGGAACGTGGAACGCCGCTTCCAGGGCTCCACCGACGTCGAGCTCACCGAGACCGGCGTCGGCCAGGCCCGCCGCGCGGCCCGGCTGCTCGCCTCCCTGGGCCCGGACGCCATCGTCTCCTCCGACCTGCGGCGGGCCGCCGACACGGCCGCGCAGCTCGCCGAACTCACCGGCCTCGAGGTGATCCGCGACGAGGCGCTGCGCGAGACCTACGCGGGCGTGTGGCAGGGCCTCACGCACGAGGAGATCATCGCCCGCTACGGCGACGAGTACGCCGCCTGGAAGCGCGGTGAGCCGGTGCGCCGAGGCGGCGGCGAACTGGAGACCGAGGTCGCCGACCGGGCCGCTCCCGTCGTGCTGCGGCACGCCGAGAAGCTCCCCGAGGACGGCACCCTCGTGGTCGTCAGCCACGGCGGAACCATCCGGACCACCATCGGCCGCCTGCTCGGCCTGGAGTCCCAGCACTGGGAGAGCCTCGGCGGTCTCACCAACTGCTGCTGGTCCGTGCTCGGCGAAGGCGCACGCGGCTGGCGGCTCCTGGAGCACAACGCGGGCACCCTCCCGGAGCCCGTCCTCGGCGACGACGACTGACGCGTCCCACCCAGCCGCCGGCCTGCGACCCCTCCGGCCGGCCCGCGCCAGAGCCCGGATTTCACTTTCCGGCAGGTCGCAGGCTAAAGTTCTTCTTGTTCGCCCCGCCAGGCAAAACGGCGAGAAGAACACGAGGGGCTATAGCTCAGTTGGTAGAGCGCCTGCATGGCATGCAGGAGGTCAGGAGTTCAATTCTCCTTAGCTCCACAGATCGACACTCCACAAAGAGTCGAGTCGTCGAAGATCTTCGAAAGAATCCCGCCCTCTCAAGGGGCGGGATTCTTCGTGTTCCACTCATGGATGATCTGGGCGGCCTCGTCGTCGGTCACCGGCCACAGCCGCAGCCTGCGCTGCCGCAGCAGAGCGACCCGCTCCCGCGTTCGCTCGTCCTCCGGCGTGTAGACCACGATCCGTGACTCCGGCATCCCGTCGATCGACAGCGACTGCGACGTCATCCGCAGCTCACCCACCGCCTCATGACGGAACGTCTTCACCCGCGGCCCCGGCCGCGCCACCGCACCGCTCTCCCACAGCCGCGCGAAATACGCACTCGCACCCGACAACGCCCGGACGAACTCCTCCCAGGCCGGCTCACCGACATGCCTGCCGTAGCTGGAGCGCAGCGTCGCCACCATCATCGGCAGCTCACGCTCCCGGTGCACCACCGGACACGCCTCCTCCGACACCGTGAAAAGTGTCCACAAGACGTTCGGCACACCGATGCGTACCGTCTCCGGCACCAGGAACAGATCCCGGTGGGCCGGATTGGTCGCCAGCACGTCGTACCGCGACGTGTAGACCACCGCCGGCAGCGGATCCAGGGCGTCGATGATGCCCTGCACCTCCGCACCGACCGACCGGGACAGCCGCTCGGGCGCCGCCGCGTACGGCACCTCCGCCAGCCGGTACAGATGCTCCCGCTCCGGCGTGTCCAGCCGCAACGTGCGCGCCACCGCGTCCAGCACCTGCGGCGACGCGTTGATCGGCCGGCCCTGCTCCAGCCACGTGTACCAGGTCACCCCCACGCCCGAGAGCTGGGCGACCTCCTCCCGGCGCAGCCCCGGAGTGCGCCGCCGCAGACCCGGCGGCATCCCCACGTCCGCCGGGGTCACCCGGGCCCGCCTGCTGCGCAGGAAAGCGGCCAGCTCAGGCCTGCGGCGGTGTGCTGTCGTCGACATCGTCACGCCCCCCGTCATCACGTCCACCATGGTGCGCGCCACACCCGCCGGCTGCCAGGTGCTGCCAGTACCAGCATCGGCGGACTCTCGGCACCCGTACCCACCCCTGGTCACGCTCGGACCATGACGACGACATCCCGGACGGGACCGGATTCCGCACCCGACGCGACCCTTGTCAAACGTGAAGCACCCGCCACCGACGGCCCGCCCCGGCTGCTCCTCGCGGTCGTCCTCGCGGCCCTGTTCATGGCCGTGCTGGACGTCTTCATCGTGAACGTCGCGGCCCCCACCATCGGCTCCGACCTGCACGCCTCCGGAGCCGACCTGCAACTGGTCGTGGCCGGCTACGCCATCACCTACTCCGTTCTGCTGATCACCGGCGCCCGCCTCGGCGACCGGCTCGGCCACGGCCGGGTCCACCTCGCCGGACTGGTGCTGTTCACCGCGGCCTCGCTCGCCTGCGGCCTGGCCGGGGGAACCACCGAACTGATCGTGTTCCGGCTGGTGCAGGGCGCCGGTTCGGCGGTGATGATCCCGCAGGTCCTCAGCATCATCCAGCGCACCTTCCGCGGAGAGGCCCGCATCCGGGCGCTCGGCGCCTATTCGGCGGTCCTCGCGGTCGGCGCCGCGGCCGGCCAGATCATCGGCGGCGTCCTGGTCGGCGCGGACCTGTTCGGCACCGGCTGGCGCCCGGTGTTCCTCGTCAACGTGCCGGTCGGCGCCGTCCTCCTCGTCCTCGGCAGGCGCGTCCTGCCCCGGGACACCGGATCAGGACCCGAACGGGCCCGCGGCCTGGACCTGCCCGGCCTGGTCCTGCTCGGAGCCGCCGTGTCCCTGCTCACGGTCCCGCTGGTGCTCGGCCAGGAAGAGGACTGGCCCTTGTGGTCCTGGCTGTCCCTGGCGGCGGCCGTGGTCGTCTTCGCGCTGTTCTGCGGCTACGAGGTGCGACTCGCCCGGCGCGGGGGCGGCCCGATCGTGGCCCCCCGCGTCCTGCGCCACCCCGGCATGGGACTGGCCGTCCTGCGCATCCTCGCCGTCATGGCCGTCAACGCCGGACTCCTGTTCACCCTCACCCTGCACGTCCAGACCGGCCTCGGCTACGGCGCACAGCGCGCCGGACTCACCTTCGCGCCCACCGCCGTCGTCTTCGGCGCCGTCGCCCTCACCTGGCGCCGCTGGCCCGCTTCCTGGCAGCGGGCGCTGACTCCGGCCGGATTCGCGCTGACCGCGCTGTCCGTCGCCGGCGTCGGCCTGGTCCTCCGTGACGGCGGCGACGGGGGCGCGTGGCTCTATCTGGTGTACGCCGGAGTGGGCGCAGGGCTTGCGCTCGCCTTCAGTCCCACCCTCACCGGGGCGCTCGCAACCGTTCGCCCCGAGGACGCGGCGGACGCCAGCGGTCTTCTGGCGACCGTCACCCAACTCGGCCAGCTCATGGGCGTCGCCGCGTTCGGCACACTGTTCTTGAACCGGCTTGAGTCACTTGGGGCGCCCCGGGCGTATACCTCTGCGGAGGCGCTGTCAGCCTGCGCATGGGCGCTCGCCGCGACCGCGGCCGCGGGTGCCGTGTCCGGACTGGTACTGAGGCGTCGCTGACCGTATTGGTCCGGCCGTGGCAGAATCAAACGGCCGGAAGGGGGCGCGGCCCGACGGGAGGAGTAGCGATGCCTGCGAGCATCCTTGAGGAGGGCGGCCACCTCCTCGGTGCGGCGTTGATACGGGACACGACCACCCGGCTGCTCTGCCCTTCCTGCGGTTCCGTCCATGTCGCCCAAGTACTGGGCGACAACGGCGGGATCTCCTACGTGTGCACGGCCTGCGGCCACAGCTGGAGCTGATCGATGGGTGCACACAGGCGGAAGTGCGACTGGTGCGGGAGCGGCACCCCGATCGTCCGCGACATGGAGCCGATCAACCCCGACTACCAGTACTGGTGTGAGGAATGCGCACGGGCGCTGATCATAAAAGGCGACCCCATCGAGACCTACCGTGAACTCGAGGGCGAGCCGATCTACGGCCGTCTCCTCGAGGAACACTGCACACTCAAACGGTTCTACTCGTTCGTCACGGCCTGAACGGCGCCCGGCTTCGGCAACGATGTCCGGGCGAGCGCCAGGAACACCAGCCCGGCGACCCCGTAGAGCGCCGACAACGCCAAGTCCACGGCGTTCTGGTGCAATTCGGGCCTGCCTTGCCCGTGTGGCACCCACCACAGTCCGTACGAGCAGAAAACCAGCGCCGTACCGGCCGCCACGGCCCGTTGTCCGCGCGTCCACAACAGCAGCACCACGGGCACGCACCAGACCCAGTGGTGCGACCAGGACACCGGGCTGATCAACAAAGCCGTCACCGCGCACCCGGCCACCGCCCAGCCCCGCCGGCCGCGCAACTCCGCCGCCACCGCCACCGCGAGCCCCAGAACGGCCGTCAGGGCCGCGGCAGCGGTCCAGAGCGCCCCCGGCTCAGGCGTGTGCAGCAACCGCGCCAGAACGCCACGCAGGGCCTGATTCGCGGTCTCCTCGGCCCGCCCCACCCGTCCCGCGCGGAACACCATCCCGGTCCAGAACCGCCACGAGTCGTACGGCAGGACGGCCGCCGCCAGCAGGGCCGCCCCGGCGAAGGTGACCGCCGCCCCGCGCGCGTGCCGCAGCCAGGGCTCGCCGTCCCGGCCCCCGCGACGCGCCACCAGGCCCGTGACGAGCAGGAACACCGCGAACAGGGCGGGCGTCAACTTGACCGCGGCCGCGAGCCCGACCCCCACCCCCGCCCAGCGGCCCGGACGTTCGGCCGCAGGCCGTGACAGATCCCACAGCACCAGCACGGCCAGCAGCAGATTGACCTGCCCGTACCGCACGGTCGTCCACACCGGCTCGCACCACACCGCCGCCGCCGCGACCCACAGCACACCCTCCACGCGCGCGTGGCCCACCAGCCGCAGCGACAACGCCACGAACACCACCAGGAGAACGAGGTTCCCCGCCGTCGCCAGCGTCCGCACGGTCGCGACGTCCGGCAGAGTCAGCGGCGTGAACAACAGCGCCGCGAACGGCGGGTAGGTGGACGGCAGATGGGCGGCCGTCGTCCGCAGCGCGTAGAGGTCGCCGCCCGCGAGGACCGTCGCGCCCTCCGCCCGGTAGACCATCAGGTCGATCATCGACACGTGCGCGGCCCGCTGGGCCGCCCAGAACGCCGTGAACGACAAGAGGCAGGCCCCCAGGGCCACCGGCACGCGGCGCCGGGTCTCGGAGAACGCGATCACGGTCACGAAGCCCGACACTAGCGCCCGTATCGGCACACAACGGAAACGATTTGGTGGTGCACCCGGTCGACCGTGTAATGTTGGCGTCGCCGCCAGGGAAACCGGGCGGAACGAAACACGGGGCTATAGCTCAGTTGGTAGAGCGCCTGCATGGCATGCAGGAGGTCAGGAGTTCAATTCTCCTTAGCTCCACAGGAGTCGAAGGCGGATCATTCGGATGGATGGTCCGCCTTCTGCTTTGCCGGGCGACTTTCGTGTCTGCGCCGCCGGAACCAGGCGGCAGCACGGGAACAACGAAAACGGGTGCCGGGAAACAGGCGACGTGGGGGGGGGGGGGGGCGCGGGGGGGGGGGGGCCCCCCCCCCGCGGGGCCCCGGTCGACGCCGCCGAGGCGGGCCGCCCAGGGCCGCCCGGAGAGACCCCCGCCCGGGGAGGGCGGCGGGA